>JBFFMB010000108.1:0-5987 GCA_041554455.1 Bacteroidales bacterium | reverse complement strand
CCTTCCCAGAGTTCTGGAACAGAATTGCCTAATGGAGTGAGGGCACCAAGACCTGTAACTACTACACGTTTTAATTCCATGTAATTCGTTTGTTTATTTTACGTTTGCTTCGATGTAAGTAATAGCATCACCTACAGTACCAATTTTTTCAGCTTGATCATCTGGAATAGCCATGTTGAATTCTTTTTCGAATTCCATGATTAATTCTACAGTATCTAACGAGTCAGCACCAAGATCATTTGTGAAACTTGCTTCTGGTGTTACTTCCGCTTCGTCAACTCCTAGTTTGTCAACAATAATTGCTACTACTCTTGATTTAGTATCAGACATTTTTTTTAAATTTTGGTTAAACAGGCTGCAAAGAAATAAAAACTATCAAAATAAAGCAAAGAAAATCTTATATATTTCTTTTTTCTTTTTCATAATGAGCGGATTAACAAATGTTTGGCCCCTCATTAGGGATTTTCATTCCTTGCAATGATTATCATGTGAAGATAATACTTTAATTTTGATGTTACAAATCAAAATTTGAACACTTAAAGAATGAAAAAAATTGCCATTTTTGCGAGCGGTAATGGATCAAATGCACAAAATATTGCAGACTATTTCGATGGAAATCCTCTCGTAAAGATTCAATTGATCTTAAGCAATAAACCCCATGCTTTTGTTTTAGAAAGAGCCAAAAAATTGAAGATTGCTTCAGAAGTTTTTACTAAAAATGATTTTTATGAATCGGATGTTGTTTTGAGAATATTGGATGAACATAAAATCGATTTCATTGTTTTAGCAGGATTTTTATGGCTGATTCCCGAAAATTTAATTCAGAAGTTCCCGCAAAAAATTATTAATATACATCCTGCTCTATTGCCCAAATATGGAGGAAAAGGTATGTATGGAGCAAAAGTACACGAAGCTGTTCATGCTGCTGGAGATAGTGAAAGTGGAATTACGATTCATTATGTCAATAAAAAGTATGATGAAGGCATGATTATTTTTCAAGCCAAAACAAAAATTAATGATATGGATACGCCGGAGTCAATTGCCCAAAAAGTGCATGCTTTGGAATACGAAAATTTCCCTCGAATTATTGAGAGCTGTGTGCTTTCTGAAATTTAGTAGGTATTAAACGAACAAACTTCACTCATCGGTTTTCGAATTTTTTCTCTTTGTTTATAATCCTCTGGAAAATAACCGAGACTAATTAATAATGCAAGCGATTTCTTCTCAGGAATATGAAGCAAATTTTTAATTTTTTTCTCGTTATACCAGCCAAGCATGCAGGTCCCTAAACCTTCTTCTGTTGCTTGCAAGCAAATGTGTTCGGCTGCAATTCCAACATCAATTAATTTCCATTCCTTTTTTTTTATTCGTCCACCAATTCGATTTACTAAAGATGGCTTTTCCAGTGTAATCGCGATGATAATCGGTGCTTGATGAACAAATTTATTAAAACTGGCCATCAGATCATAGGTTTCTGATGCCACCTTGTTTTTTAATTCAGCTTCGTCAATTACGATAAATTTCCACGGTTGAGTATTACTAGCCGATTGAGCTAGGCGAGCTGCTTCTAGACAGCGCATCAGTTTTTCTTTTTCAACAGCTTGGTCAGTATATTTACGAACGCTTTGTCGTTTTGTAATTAATTCTAAAAAATTCATTTTAAGACTATTTTAGTCGCGTATTAATTTTTTTTGTTTCTTCTTCAAATCCAGGTTTGCCTAATAAAGCAAACATATTTTTTTTGTAATCTTCAACCCCCGGTTGATCAAAAGGATTAACCTCAAGAATATATCCACTGACTGCACAAGCCACTTCGAAAAAATAAATCAATTGTCCCAAATAATACTCGTTTATTTCAGGGATTTCGATTTTGAGATTAGGAACACCCCCATCTAAATGGGCAAGGCTAGTGCCAATTTCAGCCATATGATTAACTTCTGTTAAGCGCTTGCCACTTATATAATTGAGCGTATCGAGGTTGGCAATATCTACTGGAATTTCAATGGTATGTTGACTTTTTTTAACCGAAATCACGGTTTCAAAAAGATTGCGTAACCCATCCTGTATGTATTGCCCCATCGAATGTAAGTCGGTTGTAAAACTAACTCCTGCAGGAAATATCCCTTTATTTTCTTTTCCTTCACTTTCGCCATATAATTGTTTCCACCATTCGGTGATATAAAATAAACGTGGCTCAAAGTTGACCATTATTTCGGTTTGATAACCATGACTATACAGTGCATTTCGACAAGCTGCATACACCAAAGCAGGGTTTTCTTCAAAAGGAGTATTCTTGTCGAAAATATGACTTTTCATATCTTCAGCTCCTTTGAGTAATTCTTGAATATCAAATCCTGCTATAGCAATGGGCAATAATCCAACTGGACTTAGCACAGAATAACGTCCTCCAACGTCATCAGGAACAATATAGGTTTGATAACCTTCTTGATTGGATAATTCCTTCAAAGCTCCTCTTTCCTTATCTGTAATCGCTATGATCCTTTTCTTAGCATCGGTTTTACCATATTTTTCTTCAAGATGATTTTTTAATATTCGAAAAGCAATGGCTGGTTCAGTTGTCGTTCCTGATTTTGAAATCACTGTTAAAGCATATTCTTTTTGGTCCAGAATTTCTAAAAGATCATTCAGATAATCTTCACTAATATTTTGCCCAGCATATAAAATATGTGGGGCATCATTATTCTTAAATGCAGAGAAGTGATGATTTAAAGCATCAATCACAGCTTTGGCACCCAAATATGAACCCCCAATTCCAATAACCACAACGATTTCGGCAATTTTTGATAGTGCTTTCGCATCCGAATAAATGGAATTCAATAATTTTTTTGAATCTTCAGGGAGATCTAACCAGCCAAGAAAATCATTTCCTTTTCCGTTTTTATCAATTAAGCTCTGTAAATATTTTTGGCTTTCGTCCTTAAAGGATTGCACTTCATTTTTATGTATAAAATCTAAGATTTTTGAAAAATCTATTTGTAGGTTTGTCATAGCGAATAAAATATCAGTAAAAATAGTGATTATTAAATATAGAAAACAAAAAAAGCAGCCAGTAGGATGGCTGCTTTTGTGAAAGTAGTATAAACCAAATTTTTATCTTGAAATTTTTAAGCTTATGAGAGCTTTAATTATGCATTATATATTTTTTTGCAGTTCTTAATTTCAATGATACAAAGATAAATGGGTGACACTTATGGATTTGTTAATAGAAATGAATAAACGTTAAAAAATGTTAAGGAACTGTAAATCAAAAGCCTCAAATCCTACATTTGCAGCATGAACAAGAAGTTTATTATACTTGTTATTATACTTGTCAGCATTGCCTTAATTGGGTTGATGACTATTCAGGTATATTGGATTAGAAATGCAGTCCTTGTGAAAGAGGTTGCATTTGCACGATCTGTTGAAGAGGCCTTATCTGTTGTGGTCTTCAAATTGGAAAAGATGGAAATGGCTGAAAAGCTAAAAAGGCAAATAGAATTTACTTCTTCCGGCCCGGAGTATTATTTATCACTTGATTCAATTAATAAAGGTTTTTTTGATGAGTTTTCAAAAGTAAACTCTCGAGCTGGATTGGCGCAATTTGCCCAAAAATCAAATTTAACCCAGCAGATTATTGATTATATGATGGATATTCGTAAAGTAAAACCCATTAAAGAACGAATCAATGAATCGATCTTAGACTCCTTAATTGATGTTGAACTTCAAGTAACCGGAATTAGAACAACCTTTGAATATGGTGTATTTAATATTCCAGGTAATAAAATGGTTTTTCAAAAAACAGGGAAATATCCATCGCAATTATTGAATATTGAGAAAAGTTATCAGTTTGCGCTATTCCCTGGCGATATTCAAGGGAGTAAAAATTTCTTAATTGTATACTTTCCGAATGAACGTAATTTTTTATTAGGACAAATGGCGAGCCTTTTACTGGTTTCAGTTGGGTTTATTTTAATTATTATTTTCGCCTTCTTTTTTACAGTTACTACCGTATTTAAACAAAAGAAATTGTCTGAAATGCGAAGCGATTTTATCAACAATATGACGCATGAATTTAAAACCCCCATTTCTACAATAAGTTTAGCCTGTGAGGCATTGAAGGATAAAGATATTGTGAAAACCGAATCCTTATTTGACAATTATATTGGAATTATTAGCGAAGAAAACACACGTTTAAAAAGTATGGCTGAAAAAGTTCTTCAAACAGCTATTATTGATAAAGGAGAACTTAAACTAAGAAAAGAATGGGTCGATTTTAATGAGATCATTCGAGAAGCGGTGAAAAAAATTAATATTCAAGTTAAAAATAAAGGCGGTCAAGTTTTATTAGATCTCAATACTGAAAATGTAAAATTGAAAGCCGATCGCATGCATCTTATGAATGTTATCCTCAATTTAATTGAGAATGCCAATAAGTATAATTTGACTAATCCGGAGATATTAATTTCATCCTATGAATCGGATTTAGGAGTTCATATTCATATTCAGGACAATGGAATAGGAATTAGTAAAAACAACCAAAAGAAAATTTTTGATAAATTGTACCGAGTTCCAACTGGGAATATTCATAACTTTAAGGGTTTTGGACTTGGGTTGAGTTATGTAAAAGCTATTGTTGATAAGCATGATGGAAACGTTAGCGTTACTAGCGAATTAAATAAAGGAACGACATTTAAGATATTTTTGCCTTTTGGCGATTTAAATAAATAAATTATGGCTGAACAAAGAGTATTACTTGCAGAAGATGATAAAAATTTGGGAACAATCCTGCAATCCTATTTAATTGCAAAAGGGTATCCCACTGATTTATGTACAGATGGTCATGAAGCGTTTGTAAAATTCCAAAAAGATAAGTACAGTATTTGTATTCTGGATGTTATGATGCCTATAAAAGATGGGTTCACTTTAGCCACGGACATTCGAAAGATTGATAAAGTAATTCCCATTTTATTTTTAACCGCCAAAACACTTCAGGAAGATAAACTAAAAGGATTTGAGGTTGGTGCCGACGATTATATTAGCAAACCCTTTAGCATGGAAGAGCTCTTGGTTCGTATGAAAGCCATTTTACGTCGAGTTTCGGGTGATGGAAAGACGGCCAACAAGACAAATATTTATGAATTGAGTAAATGTAGGTTTGACTATAATCGTCAATTGTTAGCAATTGATGGAAGCGAACAAAAATTGACATCTAAGGAAGCAGAACTCTTACGATTACTATGCGAAAATCTAAATGAAGTATTGGATAGAAGTGATGCTTTAAAAAAGATTTGGTACGACGATAGTTATTTCAATGCTCGTAGTATGGATGTATACATCACTAAATTGAGAAAATATTTGAAAGCGGATTCAGGTGTTGAACTAATCAATGTTCATGGAATAGGCTTTAAACTTGTTGTTAATGAATAGTATCATTTTGCAACCAAGAAACAGGTGCTAAGTCGTGTTTTTCATTATTGATAATACTCCATAAATGACTTGATCCTGGTCCTTTGGCTCGGTTACTTAATACGATAATACTTTTCTCATTTTTAATATCGCGTATATAAAATGCGCGAAAGCCTTTCCACCAACCATAGTGGTAAACAGTACTGTCCATATCTTCTTTGATGCGCCAACCAAAACCGTAATTGTCTTTATGCCTGCGAGAATTTGGGCTGCCTTTTTTATAAGCTTCTGCCAAGCTTGAATCATTAACTAAGGTCCCATGGTACAGTGCTTGATCATATTTAAAAAGATCATCTACACTTGTATAAACTCCTTTATCACCCATGACCCCATTTAAGTATTCGTTTCGTTGACGAATAGGGCGCCATCCTCTATAGCGGTAACCTGGAACGCCTTCAGTTATATATGCAGAAATCAGCGAATCTTTAGGGCTTGTATAAATGAAACTATTATCCATTTTCAGAGGATCAAAAATATTTTCTTTAACGAACTCGTTGAAAGCCTGACCACTAATTCGCTCT
>JBFFMB010000107.1:0-6023 GCA_041554455.1 Bacteroidales bacterium | reverse complement strand
TATCCTGTAGTATGACAGCTAATACAATCCGTATTGCTATGGGCTCCTAACAATGGAAAATAATCAGTGTGAATTGCGAATAATGCTGGTTGCCAACCCGGATTACTTGTATGGCAATTATCGCACTCATGTGCCAAGCCAATTTCATTATGATTTGGATTAGTGCTTTGATTGTAATCTGTTGTATGGCAATCGTAGCAGTAGGTAGAGGTTCCTGCATAACCTCCCGAGTGACAACTTGCGCAATCAGCATTGCTATGTGCCCCAGTCAATGGGAAATTGGATGCATTGTGGTTAAATCCTCCTTCACCCGATCCTGTTGGATGACACTCAAAGCAACTAGTGCTATTGTATAAATACCCGCCAACACCTTGATGTTCTTCATTCATATCACTTTGATTGTGTTCATGGCAATCAATACACGAAAATAGATTGTAATTGCTCGCGTTTGTATGACAATCTGTACAGCTTCCCCATTCTCCATTATGTTCTCCTGAATAGATAGGGAATAGATTATCATGCTCTCTAAAATCAGCAGGTTTCCATCCAGGATTAGTGGTATGGCAATCTGTACAAGTTGTTGAAAGGGCGGCTTGCAAATGGTTTGGATTTGTTGTGTTTGAATAGTCATTTTGATGACACGCAAAACAATCGCTTGATAAGGTAGAGTAATCATTTCCACTGTCATGGCAATCTCGGCAATCGGAAATAGCATGACCTAATGTTAATGGGAAAAAGGCATGCGTAAAACTAGAACCACTCCAGCTGAATGCATTCATTTTATGACAATCCATGCAATCGGTCGAAAAGCCACTTTCTGTATGATTCGGATTTGTTGTAAAAAAATATTCTTCTTGATGACAATCAATGCATTCAATCCCTAAGGGATCAAATCGTAATAATGAAGCTGACAAATGACAATCATAGCAATCAGCTGTTGCGTGTGCCCCCAATAAAGGAAAACGACTTTGTTGATGTAATGAAGTGATGTCTTCAACAATCCATGATTTGGCAGTATGGCAGTTTGCACAGTCATTGCCTAAACTTTGCTGATGTACATCAGAATGACAAGACATACATTCATTTTTTGCTTCCGAAAAAACCAATGTTGGATGACAAGAAATGCAACTAGCATCTTGATGCATGCCTTCCAATTCGAATGGGGTGATACTATGACTAAAGGTCATTTTATTTTTATCCAGTTTCCAACCATCAGACGTATGACAGGCGTCACAACTTATCTTTAAGTCTTTTCCGTGAGGATCAGCCATGGATTGCATACATATCGTAAGCAAAAGCACGAGAATTAATGACAGTTTTCGCATTTGAGTTTGTTTAATTTGTATTGAACAAATGAAGATTCACCTAATTGCTTTACTTTGTGACAATCAGCACAGGCTAACTTTATATGTTTTCCATCTAGGATAAATCGTGTTTTATTATGATCGAATTTTTCTGCTTTCCAGTTGTTGTAATCATGACAATCTAAACATTTCGTTACTCCATTTTTTTCGAATTGATTTTGGTGTTTGTCCGTATGGCAATTTGTGCAATTCTGTGTTAATGTTTTGAATTTTTGTACGCTACTTCCGTCCGTTTTTATTTCAAAATGACAATCCTTGCAGCTAGGATTCTTGTGTTTTCCTAATAGTTCATACTTTGTAATGGAGTGATTGAAATTGATTTCCGTCCAATTGTTTTCTGAATGACAATTCGTGCAATTGGATTCTGGGTAATATTTTTTATCTATATGAGATTGGTGATGGTCTGTATGGCAATCAATGCATTTTTTTCCGATTTCCCTGAAGCTCCAGTTCTCTTCTTTTTTATGACAAGCAAAACAAGGGGTAGCCATATGAGCACCAGCTAATTGAAAGTCAGTTTTATTATGTTGTTCAATACTGAATGATGATCCCACAAATCCTTTTGTACTATGACAATCAGAACAATCTGGGCGTTGACCTAGTTTGATGAACTGACCTTTATGATAATCGCTATGGCAATCGGTACAACGATCGAATTTTAATGGATCAGTCAGTTTCGTTTTATGACAATCGTTGCATTGTAATAAGCGGTGTTTGTTTTCTAATTTATAGCGGGTTTTGCTATGGTCAAAATTAGCGATTCCTTTTGTGATTGTAAATGATTGCTCGTTATGACATTGTGTGCAATTTGATCCGAATTTATTTTTGTGTACATCCGTATGGCAATTGATGCACGAATTAAAAGCAATCCCGGAAAAGTTCTGGAATTCTTGTCCATTAAACATGTTTTTTTTATGACATTTTATACAGTCTGTTTCCTGATGTTTGCCAACTAATTGAAATTTTGTTTTGTTATGATTAAATTTTGGAGCAGGTTTGAATGCATTGAAATCGTGACAGTCATTGCAATTATTCGACAATGTTGTCTGGTGATAATCTGTATGACAGCCTAAACATTCAGTATTTAAACCTAAATAGGTTATTTTTTTCTTTTTGATATCATCATTGCGAATGAACTCGTTTTTATGACAATCCTTGCATTTTTTCTTTTGGTGAGCCCCAATTAACTCATATCCAGTTAAACTATGGTTGAAATTATCTTTATCAAAACGAATCATTTCAAATGTCCGACCATGATGATCACTATGACAACTGATGCATTCTTTACCAGCAATATCCGTGGATACGTGAAATCCTTTTTGGTTTTTGATGTTATTTTGAAGGTCTTTATGACAATCCAAACATTTTTCGTTGGAAATTTTTTCACCCAAGGTATGGCATTGGGTGCAATTTGACATTCCTTCCAAGTGCGAATGAGATTCTGATAAATCGCCAGGGGATATCTGTGCAAAACTTGATTCGGCAAACATAAAGCACATAACAACGCTAAGAATGATTATCTCTAAAATGCGTGTAGATCTCATTGTAACTTTAAGTCTCATTGTTTAGTGCTTTAATATGGCTTCACCAAATTTTTTAGTAATCTTTAGTCCAATCTTATGTAGAAATTGTGTAGGAAGTTCTCCTCCAGCAAAAATATAAACCAGATCATTTTTTAGGTTCATTTCATTGTTATCATCAATAGACTTAATGATAATTTCCTCTTTTTCAATCTTGATTAATTCTGTGTTAAAAAGAACAGTTATTTTTTTATTTAGAATGCTCTCATTGATACGTTCACTGTTTTTTTCTTTGATTCGTTGGAAAACCTCTTTACGATAAGACAGTGTAACATTATTTTTATCAGCCAATAATAAAGCAGATTCTATCGCTGAATCACCCCCGCCTACAATGAGTACGTTTTTATTTGCAATTTCTTCAGGTTCTAAAAGTCGATAAGCTACCTTTTCAGATTCTTCGCCGGGAATATTCAATTTACGAGGACTCCCGCGTCTGCCGATAGCAAGCAACACACATTTGCTAGTGAATTCTTCACCACTGATGCACTTTACCTTGAAATAGTCGTTCTCAGCGAGAATACTGTCCACTTTAGTTTTGTCGGTTATGCTGATCTCATTTTTGCCCAATGCACGATTCCATAAATCAAGTAATTCAGATTTACTGGTTTCAAATAATTTTATTTTTCCGAAGAGAGGCAAATCCATAGCCGAGGTCATGACGATTTTTGATCGTGGAAAGGTATAAACCGTTCCCCCTAAAGAATCCTGCTCTAACGTAATGGTTTTTAATTGATATTTCTTTGCTGATAGAGAAGCCGATATTCCTGCTGGCCCGGCACCTACGATGAGTAAGTCATAATCTGCATGATGAGGCTTTTTGGCGGCTTTCTGAATATTTTCAACAGCTTGTTTCCCCTGTTCAACTGCATTTTTAATCAAGCCCATTCCACCTAACTCTCCAGCAATATAAATACCCGGAACATTTGTTTCGAAATTGTGATTGATATGGGGGAGTTCTACGCCTCTTTTCTCAGTGCCGATACAAAGAGTAATCGCTTCAGTTGGGCAGGCGTGGAAACAAGCTCCATGACCGATACAGCGCGAAGCATTTATAATTCGTGCTTTTCCATCTTTGATGCCTAATATGTCTTTTTCAGGACAAGCTGTAATACAGGCTCCTGTTTGTATGCATTTATTCACATCAATTACGGGGTGAAGCGAAACGGGTTCATGTAAACCCTCTTTTTTGGCTTTTTCAATTTTTTCGCTTACAATTCTTGATTCTCTGGATTTCTTGCGTAGATAAATAAATACCACAGTCATTATTAAAATGATGACAATGGTGTAAGTTAATAGTTGTTCAATAATTAATTCCATCTTAAAAAATCCATTTATAGCCAAAAAGAATGGTTATTGAAATATGAATAACCATAATGATTAGCATGATTAAGGCAAAAGGTAAATGGGCTACATGCCAGTATTTAAATAAGTTTTGCATTGTAGTTAATCGATCGATACGTCGGTTGATCGAAATCTCATTTTTTACTAACTGAAGAATTTTTCGGCTTTCATTTTTACTTAAGTTATTCTGCTTCAGTACAGCTTTTATCTTTTGTAAGTTCTGCTTATCCTCAATATATTTTTTTATGAAACGGATGAAAGCATTATGCTTAATGACTTCAATCTTTCTCTTTATTGATTCAGTAATGATTGTAAAGCTTTCTTCACTTAGATTGTAATTGTTTTTGAGAATATCTCCGATGTCGTTTTTTAAATCACTAATCTCGTTCAGGCTTAACTCACGACCCTCTATGGATCGTGGTATTTGTATATAAATATATCTTCCAATTATCCCACTTAAAAAAACGGCAACCATACTCCAGAAACTTATGGCTACGATTCCTCCAAATTTGAAAGCCGTATGAAACAAGACCATGATTGGACCTAGGGTACACAGAAAAATGTGAAATTCGAGCCAATGTTTTAATACGCCTATACGACTTAATATTCTTAGTCTTTTGCGAAGCATATATGATGAGATTCCAATAATCATAAATAATGAACCCCCAATACCTATGCCATGTCCCCATATCCCGCTTGGTTTCAGCAATATATGAGATGAATGATAAAAGCGTTCTGCGAGACTGGTGTTATAATATGATGTGCCAGTGTAGATGAAAATGAGGCTTACAATGATCACAATAATGACCATAAACGCAATATAAACTGTGTGAGCTGTTTTAGACATTTGGAGTGTTTGGCTGATGTTGATTATAAATATACTACATTACTGAGTTTAAAACGGATACACATATCTAAAATTGTGTATTTAAGTATCCATTTACCTAAATTTATATTGATTCTTAATAATGATTGGGCTCTTCAAATGTGAAGGATTAGAGAGTCTTTTTTAAGGCTATTCCATGAGTGAAATTGATAGTTTAAACTTCTGTTCTATAATATTGGAATTCGTTTCAATGTCAAAGGATTAGTCAAAAATTCCGTATATTTGTTATTGATTATCTTTTATAATTCAATCTATGATTTTACAAAATAAGATGTTATCCCCCTTTCAAAAATTTGTAAAAATTGAAAGTTTTAGTGGACTATTATTATTAGCAGCTACTATTATTGCCCTCGTTTGGGCGAATTCTTCTTTTGGCGAATCCTATCGATCAATTTGGCAATATAAAATTGGATTTTCAAGCGATGGCTTTGAGTTAAACAAACCTTTGATTTTATGGATTAATGATGGCTTAATGGCTGTATTCTTTTTTCTAATTGGATTAGAAATTAAACGGGAATTCTTGATTGGGGAATTAAAATCGGCAAAAAAAATTGCGTTCCCATTGGTAGGTGCTTTTGGTGGGATGTTGGTTCCTGTACTGTTTTTTCTAATTCTGAATCAAAATCCAGATACAATGAAAGGTTGGGGGATTCCGATGGCTACAGATATTGCATTTTCTCTGGCCATCTTGAAAATGCTAGGGAATAGAGTGCCACTTAGTCTTAAATTGTTTTTAACGGCTTTCGCCATAGTTGATGATATTGGGGCTGTGTTGGTGATAGCTGTTTTCTATAGTGGAAGTATAAATATTACGCTTTTGTTCATTGCTTTTGCATTATTGGGTACGCTTTA
>JBFFMB010000106.1:0-6063 GCA_041554455.1 Bacteroidales bacterium | reverse complement strand
ATGTATTTCCAATAGAATTACGTCCTTTGATGGCTAGTTCACTGAAATCGTAATCAAGCGAAAGTTTTTTTAAACGCGGCTTAGGACGAAGATAAATTTTAAGAACTTCAGCCTCCCCATTCGGATTGGCCGTAAAATACATGACTTTCGAACCTTCTGTTCCTTTTGTGAGATTATACTCTTTATCTCTTGTAATTCCCAATACGGCAAAACGTTTCACCATCGTATTTCCACGCGTTCCATCACGGTAAATCATATTATAAATGGTACGGTCATCATTCTTTTTAAAGATGTCAATATGAATAACATTATTCCCTATAAAGACTTTTGGGGCAACCTTAGTAACCACCAACGTACCATCGCCACGAATAACAATCATATCATCAATATCAGAGCATTCGCATAAGAATTCATCTTTCCTAAGCGAAGTCCCGGCAAAGCCCTCTTCTCTATTCACGTAGAGTCGCTGAGTAGCGGCTGCAACCATCGTTGCTTGAATAGTATCAAAATTACGGATCTCTGTTTTACGCTCTTTGCCTTTACTGTATTTTTTCTTTATCTGTTTAAAATAGTTAATGGCATACTCAATAATGTGTTGAAGATGATTTTCAACTTCTTCCAATTCATCTTCGATGCCCTTAATAATTTCATCGGCCTTCAGAGCACTGAATTTTGAGATTCGTTTGATTTTAATCTCTGTTAATCGGACAATGTCATCCCTTGTAATTTCTCTAAAAAAGACATTTTTAAAAGGCTCTAATCCTTTATCAATCGCAATAATTACATCTTCCCAGGTAGTACATTTTTCAATATCTCTATAGATTTTCTCCTCGATAAAGATTTTCTCGAGAGAAGAAAAATGCCATTGCTCACGAAGCTCAGATTTACGGATTTCCAATTCTTTTTTCAATAAAGCTAGAGTCCGCTCTGTTGAAATTCCGAGAATTTCTTTAACACCAATGAATTTAGGTTTCCCATTATCAATAATGCATGAATTTGGAGAGATTGAAACTTCACAATTTGTGAAGGCATACAAAGCATCAATGGTTTGATCGGGAGAAACACCAGTAGCCAAATGAATGAGAATCTCTACATTTTCAGCAGTATTATCATCAATTTTCTTAAGCTTGATTTTTCCTTTATCATTAGCGATGATAATAGATTCAATTAAATTTGTGGTTGTGGTTCCGAAAGGAATCTCGGTTATCACAAGCGTTTTTTTATCGTATTGAGATATCTTAGCTCGTAACCTGACTTTCCCTCCACGAATACCATCATTATACTTAGAAAAATCAGCAAGACCACCTGTAATAAAATCTGGATAAATCTCAAAACTTTTGTTCTGCAAATAAGCGATAGAGGCATCGATCAACTCAATAAAATTGTGAGGTAATATTTTTGAGGCTAATCCTACGGCAATTCCTTCAACTCCTTGAGCAAGTAGCATTGGGAATTTTACGGGAAGAGCATTGGGTTCTTTATTTCGCCCATCATAGGATAATTTCCAATCCGTTGTTTTCGGATTAAAAACAACTTCGAGTGCAAACTTTGATAAACGAGCTTCAATATATCGTGCAGCAGCAGCTCTATCTCCTGTAAGGATATTACCCCAGTTACCCTGCATATCTATCAATAAATCTTTTTGTCCTAATTGAACGAGGGCATCACCAATTGAAGCATCACCATGAGGATGGTATTTCATGGTATGACCAATGATGTTAGCGACTTTATTATAACGACCATCATCCAAGTCTTTCATTGAATGAAGAATTCTTCGTTGAACAGGTTTAAAACCATCCATCACATCAGGAACGGCACGCTCCAGAATAACATAAGATGCATAATCTAAAAACCAATTTTCATACATACCAGAAAGATGTACGGTTTTATGAGTTTCATGCTCCTGTGCTAAGGATTCATCTTCGGAGTTCACTAGTAATTCATCATATTCCTCTATTCCATCCATATATTAAAATAACAATTTTAGGGTTAAGCATATTCCATCATCAGGTTCCATTTTTCAAAAGAACTTAACACCGCTAAATTAAGAAAATATTAGCAAGACTCTATAGGAGAAAGTCAGAGTTTATTAACCAAATTTTTTGAAAAGATTAAATCGTAAAGCGTAAAAATTCAGCTTCTTAATTTTCTCTTAAAACAAAATCATCATATTCAATCTCAAATCTTAGCTTATGCTTTGATTCTTCCTGGGCTAAGGAAAGAAAGATATTCTTCATCTTATCATTCGGTGCTTTAGCAGCAAGATTTGTATATAATTTAAACGCAGATTTTTCTTTTTTCATAGCGACAATCAAAGCTTCCTCATAAGACATATCAGGTGTTGCCTCAACATCAACCAAATAATCCGCAATTTTCAAATCTTGTATTTGTTGATCTCGAATTTCGAATGTATCCTCACTTTTAATTTTCATCAGCATAGCTTTATGCCCCATTTCTTCTTTTGCAAATTGCTCAAACACAACTTTCATTTCGTTGTTTTTTGCATTTGAAGCTAAAGATGAATAAAATTCAACCGCTTCTTGTTCAGAGCTAATTGCAAAATCAAGGATGTCATTAATTGTTTTAAAATCTTCCATACAATTACATTTAAATTAGTTTAGATACAATTCTGAATCACAAATATAAAAAATTAAACTTTGATATTTTTGAAAAATTAAAACATCCATTAATTCTATAAAAATATTGATGAAGGGGTTACTTTTTTGCTTTTTGGGGAATTAATGTAAAACACTTCTTATATTGATGAATTATGTTCGAAAGTGAAAGCATATTATATGGTTTAACTATATCATGCCCATTGCATAATTGTGATCAATCATGTCCTATTGCCAAAATGAGAGAAATGCCTATTAAGGAGCGTTTATATTACCTAGGAAATTTAAATAGTGAAGAAAAAAGCGAGCTTCTATACAGGCATCGTTCATGCATCGAAGAATTTGAAGAAAAATATTTCTACAATATCGCAAGATGAAACAACATTATATCACTTGGTGGAATGTTGAGAATTTATTTGATGAGTATTCTTCAGTCAATCGTCCAGACTGGTTACAGAAAAAATTGAATTTAGAACTGAAAGGCTGGACATCTCAGGTTCTCCAAAAAAAGCTACAAAACCTCTCTTCCATTATACAACAAATAAATAATGGTCAAGGACCTGATATCATTGGCTTATGCGAGGTTGAGAATAAAGAAGTCCTCGAAAAACTGATCAACACCATCCAATTGGATCACAGAAATTATAGCATCATTCATCAAGAAATGGATGATAAAAGAGGGGTAGATATTGCCTTCATCTATGATAAAAACGAATATGAATTCACGGGACCTTTATATTCGTATGAGCTTATTAAACGTACCGCTACGCGAGATATTCTGCAAGTTGAATTTAAAACCAAGCTAGGAAATCAATTGCTGTTTATAGGGAATCATTGGCCTGCGAGAAGCGCTGGAAAATATTTATCAGAGCCCTATCGTATGATTGCCGGTGAAACACTCAGTTATTACTTAGGACGTATACAAGAAATCCGCGGAGAGAACACCCCTATCGTTGTGATGGGTGATTTTAATGATACGCCTTATGATCGTTCTCTTATCGAATATGCATTGAGTACTAACTCCAAAACGAAAGTTATTTATGGGAAGAATCCATTTCTTTTTAATTTGATGTGGGAAACAATGGGGGAACAAAAAGCCTCCTATTATTTTGGATCTGATCCTTTAATGATTGATCAGTTTTTAGTCAGCAAAGGGATTGTAAAACAAAAACAATTATTCAGTATAGACAATTCGACTGTAAGGATAGAATCATTCCCAGAAATGACAAGTGGGAGATATCAAAAACCATTACGTTTTGGCCGACCATCAAAACGGAAAGAATTTAACGAAAAAGGATTTAGTGACCACTTTCCAATTTCATTACAACTCTATGAAAAAAGAAAAGCTTCCCGATAAATCGAGAAGCTTTTTCAACTTACTAACCTAATAAATAAAAATTACACGATTCCTTCATCCATCATTGCACTAGCAACCTTTAGGAAGCCAGCAATGTTCGCCCCTTTCACGTAATTAATATAACCATCTTCCTCAGTACCGTGCGTAGCACATGCCTGATGTATATTTGTCATAATTGAATGTAGTTTTTCATCTACTTCTTCTGCACTCCAGCTCAATTTCATTGAGTTTTGGCTCATCTCTAATCCTGAAGTAGCAACTCCACCAGCATTTACAGCTTTTCCAGGACCAAACATAATTTTATGCTCATGGAATAACTCAACAGCTTCTGGAGTACTTGGCATATTTGCACCTTCGGCAACACAAATCACACCATTTTCAATCAATGTTTTAGCATCTTTTTCATCTAACTCATTTTGAGTTGCACATGGTAAAGCTACATCAACTTTTACTTCCCAAGGACGTTTACCTTGATGGAATTCAGCTTCTGGGAATTCATAAGAATAAGGCTTAACAATATCTTGATTGGTAGCTCTTAATTCTAATAAATAATCAATTTTTTCACCAGAAATTCCAGCAGGATCGTAAATATATCCGTCAGGACCTGAGATAGTAACTACTTTACCACCTAACTCTGTTACTTTTTGAGCAGCACCCCAAGCAACATTACCAAAACCAGAAATAGCCACTGTTTTACCTTCGAAAGAATCAGCTTTAGTCGCTAACATTTCTTTTGCAAAATAAACCGTTCCAAAACCAGTAGCTTCAGGACGGATTAATGAACCACCCCAGTTAAGACCTTTACCTGTTAAAACGCCTGTATGCTCACGAGCTAATTTTTTATACATTCCGTATAAGAAACCAATTTCACGACCACCAACTCCGATATCACCAGCAGGAACATCAGTATCAGGACCAATAACATTTACTAATTCTAGCATAAATGATTGGCAAAAACGCATAACTTCATTATCTGATTTTCCTTTAGGATCGAAATCAGAACCACCTTTACCACCACCCATAGGCAATGTAGTTAAAGAGTTCTTAAAGATTTGTTCGAATCCTAAGAATTTAAGAATACTAAGGTTTACACTTGGGTGAAAACGCATTCCACCTTTATATGGGCCAATTGCATTGTTAAATTGAACACGGTAAGCTAAATTTACATTAACTTTTCCATCGTCACCTACCCATGGCACTTTAAATGTAAAAACACGATCGGGCTCAACGATACGATCAATAATTCCAGCAGCTTCAAATTGAGGATTTTCGTTTACTACATCCTCGATTGATTCTAAAACTTCACGAACCGCTTGCAAATATTCCTTTTCACCTGGATGTTTTTGCTCAAGACCGTTCATTATTTTTTCAAGATTCATCTCAAAATATTTTATAAATGATTATATAATTATTGTTTTTTCACTGTTAATTATTAACAGTGTTAATATTTTCACATGGCAAAGTTACATTTAAATAAAGGATATATACAAGCAAAAAATGAAATATTTATCAAAAAAAAGAAAAAAAAATCACCACACTTTTTTTAGTTGATAAGCGACTGATTGAAAAATTATTAAAATGCTTGTATATTCTCTTTTTCAGGAGGTTCAGGAGGAAATATTTCAATCTCATTCAAGCGATATCTATCGTACTTTAGGACAGTCCAGAATTGGTTTTCAAAGCCATTTTCTTTTCCAGATCTTTCAAAATCCATTTTTGTTTGAATATATGATTGTTTATAATATGGCAAGCAGTTTTCGAAATTATTTCCAAAATTATTCAAGGCATTTAAAAAGTACCAACTGATATCAAAACCTATAAATGCATAATCAAGTGGTTCTGTTAAATGTCGCTTTCTAAATTCGTAAATAAAATTGTTCGTATTTCTATCATGATAATTTACAAAAGCGGGAGATAATATATGTGTTTTTAGATTACTCAATATTTCATTATCCATTTTATCAAATTCCTGCCACTTTGATAAACCAATAACAGTTGTAGGAAATGTATCGTTTTCAATATTAAGCTTAGTCATTAAGTCCAAAGCAAAAACATTATCATCGGTAAAAACAATAACAACATTATCACGAT
>JBFFMB010000105.1:0-6080 GCA_041554455.1 Bacteroidales bacterium | reverse complement strand
TGTGATGTTTGCCACTATTCTTTTTACCAATAGGTTTTTTGGAATCTGTCTTTTTTCTTCAGCGATTTGAATTAGATGTGATTGCTGTGGCAGGATTCGATTCTCATACTCCGTCCCATCGATACCAGTTTTTATGCTTTTTTCTATGATGCTGATAATGTTATTCATTTTAGAAAATAAGATGGGTTTGCTTTCCCCACTTAGGCATTGCTCATAGATTAGACCAAGATCAGCCAAATCTAGATTTTTATCCTCAGCATAATTCATAAGAGATTCGATAGTGCTAAATGGAATTTCTGTTTGATTTCCTGAAACAATGGGTAGTATTGGATTGAGTGTAATAACTTTTTCAACATCATCGCATTTCTTAAATTGTGCTATCAACTCAATTGGAAGTTGTTTGGAAGATTTTATCTGCGCTAAATAGTCTTGATATTTGCATGACACAAATAAAAATTCATTTTGTGAAATGATCAATTCAAGATTTTCAGAAGCTTTTTTGTTTGTATGGAATAGCAGTAGTTCAAAATAATCTCCTCTAATACTTACATCGCTTTCATTAATTTTTTGAATGTCAAATGATCCGCCACCGAGCGATGCAGCCACTATTTGTATTGTATGTCCACGTTGTCCTTCTAGCGAAATCCGAACTGAATTAGGATGATTATTGGGGAATGAATTGATTTCATACTTAATTGACAGTCCTCTTTCTTTAGCTAATTGCGTCGTATTTTTCATGCGAGGATCTGTGATGTCCAATGCTAATAAACCTCCATTAATACCCATGACTGTACCTTGTTCAAGATAATTGCTTGCCCATGAGCCATCTTTATCAAATTCAATAAGCGCTGATTTCAAACGGTCATTGAAAATGGCTAAACATAATCTAGAAATTCTCCATGAAGCTGCGGTATGCGAACTCGAGGGACCTCTCATAACAGGTCCAATAACGTCATTAAAAATTCCAGGAGGTTTTTTCATCCGATTCTGATTTTATGTCGAATTTAATCAAAAAGCTTGATTTCCTGACCAAACGATTCGGCAATTGATTTCTCATATATTTTATGGGCTACGCTAAAATCCTGAATCGCTACTCCTACACTTTTAAATAGAGTAATTTCATCTTCTGAATTTCTTCCAGCAATGTTCCCTAAAGCATAATCTCCTATTTCTCCTTTTATATGATCAGCATTGAAAAGTCCCGCTTTTATAGGTTTTATGAAATCACCACTTTCTAAAAGACACCCTTTTTTTTGATCAACATAAATGCTCGCATTTTGTAATATCTCCGGATCAATTTCCTGCATGTTTGCTTTGTAAGAACCAATGGCGTTGATATGAACTCCTTTTTTTAGATGTTTCTTTAAGAATAAAGGTTTTTCAGAATTTGTAGCAGTGCAAATTATATCACATGTGTTTAAAATATTTAGGTTTTTGCCTATTTCAATATTCACATTCACTTTAGTTTTTATTTCTGAAATAAAAGACTGAGCTGTATTTATATTTCTATCAAAAACCCATATTTTCGAAATGTTTCGAACAGCAGCTACTGCTTCTAATTGTGTTCGCCCTTGAGCACCACAACCAAAAATAGCTAAAGTGTCAGCATTTTCTTTGGAAAAATATTTTGTGGCTAGACCACTGGCAGCCCCTGTTCGTAGAGCTGTTAAATATTCACCATCCATTATCGATAGTATTTCACCTGTGAGGGTGTCAATAAGCATGACGACTCCAATTATTGCCGGAATATTATCAATAGCTCCTGCCTCTTTTTGTGTTAAAATTTTTATGGAAGCTTTTTTTGTTGATTCAACAAACACAGGTTTTAATAATAGATTCAGTGGTTTCTCCCCATAAGTTGTAACATATCTTTGCGGAATAAAACTTTTTCCGGACGATAGACTCATAAAGGCTTCTTCCATCGCATCAATGGCCTCAGTCATTGTGAAGTGTTGTTTAATCTCACTGGATTTTATTAACCTGAGAGGGAATCGTTCTTGCATTATTTTTTGTCTATTATTTAGTAATTCATATACATAATTGGTAATGGCAAATTACACCACACCAACACCTATGATGGTTAAATCCGAATCAAACACAAATTTATAATGTTGACTAAAGATAAGAAAAGAAGGAAATTGTTAGGGAAATATTTATTATTTCCTTTATTAATTTGTTTTCATGGCCTCTAAGAATTTGGATGCCGCTTTTTTCCCATGTTGCCCATCTAATTCATCAAACATGATTTTATTATATTTTTGGCGTTGCAAGGATTTCTCTTGTGGGTTTTTCAAAGCGTATTCGATCGTTTTTTGGAGATCCGAAAATTCATCAATTTGGTAAGATACTTCCTTGATGAGCTCAGTAATATGCGGAGTAAGCCGTTTCGATTCCTTAACTGAAAATGTGATCATAGGCTTATCTAATGCACAAAACTCAGCAATGATAGAGCTCGTATCTGCAATCATTATATCGGCCAATTTCAGGTAGAGGTAATTTTTGGGATCTTCAATAAAGAATACCCCTTTTGTCTTTTTTATTCGTGAAACATAGTCTGTGCTTGTAAATGGATGAAGGCTAACCATAATATTGTAATCATTCGTCAGTTCTGCTAATTTATCGTGCCATTTATGAACAGCTGACATTTCGGAGCCATCCCATGTGGCTGTGAATAATATGTTTGCTTTACCATTGTTGAACTTAAGCTTGTTTTTTAAATCCTTTACTTGATCGTCTGTATCTGCAAACCAAAAAGAATCCAACTTAGGAAAACCACCACTATGCGCACAGTTGATCCCAAAATCTTTGGCTTCTTGTACTTCGTATTCAGAAGTGAAAAGGAATAGATCAAACGCATTGTATTTTTTAGCTTTAATGAAATTTTTAAAATGATAGGCTCCATGATTTATCGCAAGTTTTTTAATTCTCTTAGAGGGGAATTTATGAAAAGCGTGTCGGGTCATAATAACAACATCCGGAAATGTTGGCCAAAGTGTAGATTCTATTCCATAATTGAGAAGTTCTTTTTGGACTGCCTTATTTTTAGCTACAATTTTAATTTCAGGCAGATGAGGCCGTACATTTTCAAAAATGACATAGTCCAGATAACCATCACAATAAAAATGAATGGACTTTTGTCTCCGAAAGATAGTCAGTGCTTTCCATATCAATGTATAAGGAATTGTTAGTATGTAATAGGATAGAGGGAAGGTCATCGTATTCTTATTTTAAGACTTATCGTTTTTGAAATAATGCTGAATTTCTTTGAATACCGTTTCTGGTGTTACATTTTGCATGCACTGATGATGGCCTAATGGACAATGATTTCCTCCGTGTTTTCCACAGGGTCTGCAATCTAATTCAACTTCTACTATTTTATCTCCTTCTCTGTATGGATAGCATCCAAATTTCTTCACAGTGGGACCAAAAAAAGCAAATACATTTGTTTTAACTGCATTAGCCATATGCAAAGGTGCACTATCATTACAAACAACTAAATCCATTTTTTTTAGTAATGCGCAAGATTCAAGAATGGAAAGTTTTCCGGCACAATTTGTAATGTTTGGGTGTTCGGATTGATTAATTATTCTTTGGCATAAGTCATTTTCGTTGGCTCCTCCAATTAAAAAGATTGAATAATCAGTGCACAATTTTAGTAATTCTATGAAATAACTTTCTGGCCATTTTTTAGTTGCCCAAACTGAGCCAGGTGCCATCGCAATTTTTTTAGAGCCTACTGAATCTTTAATAATGGATTTTGCTTTACTTATATCAGAATCGCTGCAATAAATCAAGGTTTCGTTTTCAAGTTTTTTGTTTGTGAAACAACGAACTAATAATAAAACCCGATCTCTAATGTGAAGGCTCCTATCTAAGGATACTTTTAAACTTATCAGTTTTTGAGTTTCGTATCCTATTCGTTGCTTTATCCCTGATAACAGCATGATTAGACTGGATGTCAGGGAAGATTGTATAGAAAATGCAATATCGTATTTGTTTTTTCGAAAGCTGTTAATGAGTGGAAAAAACCCTTTCAATTTGTTTAGCTTTTTTCGCTTATCGAAGCTATATACCTTGTTTAAGTGTGGGTTGTTTTTGAGTGCTGATGCTGTTTCTGGAATGACGAGAACGTCAATGATCGCATCAGGCCATATCTCTTTTAAGGCCCCAAAAATGGGAGTGCTCATGATAACATCACCCAAAAAAGCAGTCTGGATAACAAGAATTTTTTTGATAGGTTTTATTGATTGTTTGATGGCCGTTCAGATTAATTGATTAGTGCTCAAAGTTATTAAATTTAAACGGAAAAATTAATACTCTGTTGTATGCCTTTTAGCTAGGCATAAAGTGTTTTAAGAGGATACTAATCATGGCATTTTATACAAGATAATGAAAATTGAAATAATTCAAGTATATATCACTGTCTTTTCCATAGACATCAACTGATTCACCGACAATACAATAGGTGCTTTTCTCCCCCTTAACTCTCGAAAATTGAACTTCAAATGTTTGATTATTTTCATCTCTCATCAGGATCATACATAGGTTTTCATGATGTTTTGATGTGAGCTTTGTCGAACAAATAGGGCAATAAAATTCAATATGTTCTCCTTCTTCGAATTTAAAGGAGGGATGATTATCGAAGGTGTAGTTTCCGAGTTCGGAATGCATCATTATCAGCCCCCCAGACCATGATTTTTTCTTGACTGTCAGTATTATTTGATCTCCAATCCTGAGATGTCCTTTGCACTTTGGGCACATATAATCTATTTTCATGACAGACTAAATTTTGGTTAACAGTTTAGATATCATAAAATTAAATAAAATTGAAAAGGAAATCAAGTGTTTCAGTTGGAATGGAAATATTGCTTAGTTGTTCATCAATAAAAAATAGTTCATTTTTTTTACTGTAAGCCATCCAGCGTATTATTTCAAAAGTTTCATAACATGATCTGCAATTGCTAAAGAAGCTGTTAAACCAGGGGATTCAATGCCAATCAGGTTCACAAAACCAGGAAAGCCTTGCTCACTTTCCTCTTGGATGTAGAAATCTCTCACAGGTCCACCAGGCTTTTGGATTTTGGGTCTGATCCCTGCCATCTCCGGACTGATATCCTCATATTCGAGCCAAGGTAAAAATTTTTTTACGGATTGGTGAAATTCCTTTTGGCGATCAAGATCTACTTTATAATCATATTCATTAGTATCGAGAAACTTTACATCGGGGCCCAATTTTACCCCCCTACTTAAATCTACAGTAACATGAATTCCCAGATTTTCTAAATTCGGATCGGGCACTGGATAAACCAATCGATTTAGTAATCTATTTTTAGGCGGATTTATTTTAAAATATTGACCTTTACAGAAATAGATTTTCAAGTTTTCATCCTTCATCCCTAGCATATTCGAGATCAAATCAGATTCAAGTCCAGCAGTATTGATAATGCGTTGACTTGTAAAGCTGAAAGTCGTTCCATCCACTTCTTTTAATTGGATTTGATATCCACCGTCTGTCATAGATATGGCTGTAACTTCCGTATGATAAACCATTTGAACGTCATTGTTAACTGCCAAGGTTTCCAATTGTTTCATGTATGAATGCGATTCTATGATTCCGGTAGATGGTGAGAAAAGCGCTTTTGTTGCTGAAATATTGGGTTCTAATTCCTGTATCTCTTGTTGATTTAAGAAACGTAAATCATCTACTTCATTGTTGATCGCTTTTTGTTTGATATCGTCCAAAGCTGGCTCTTCTGCCTTATTTGTGGCTACAATAAGTTTCCCGCAATTACGATAAGGAATTTCGTATTGATCACAAAAAGCATAGAGCTTTTTCTTCCCTTCTACGCAAAGTTTTGCTTTTAAACTTCCTTTTGGATAATAGATTCCTGCATGGATGACTTCACTATTACGGCTGGATGTTTCTTGTCCAAACAAATGATGCTTTTCAATAACGAAAACATTGGTGTATTTTTCGGAGAGTTTAGCAGCTATGGCGAGCCCTACAACACCTGCCCCTATAATGGTCAAATCTGAATCGAACATATAATATAATTGTACGATAAAGATATAAAAAGCGG
>JBFFMB010000104.1:0-6138 GCA_041554455.1 Bacteroidales bacterium | reverse complement strand
GAACATCCAAATCAAATTTGGCAAGGGCGCGAAAAGTGTTACAAACTAAATTAAAACTTCATTTTGAAATTTTTTACAATTAAATAATGAGCAAGAAATTAAACCATATTGATCAAATTGCACGTCACAAATTACTTGATGCAGAAGTTGAAATTCCTGCATCAGCATGGGAACGTTTGCAAAAAGATATGGATAAAACGAACTCTAAAAAAAGAATATTATTATTTACACGACTAGCAACTAGTGCGGCTTTAATTATCCTATTTTTAGGACTAGGACTAAAATATCTCGCTCCTACAAAAACTGAGAATCAAATTGCGGACAAACAAAACTTAACTGACTCTTCTACCAATCGAATAAATAAAATAGCCTTAAGAGATAATTTTAAGGTCACTCAAAATGAAGCAACAATAAGCATTGCTATTAAAGAAAGAGAACTGCCAAAACCACTAAGTATTTTCCGAGAAGAAATAAAAATTGCTCGTTTAACATTGCTTGACTTTACATATCCAATTACATCTAATGGCCAACAACTAACACTTATTGATCACAATAATCTTATAAAAATAGATGATTTTGATTGGTCAAAATACGAATACTCAGATGAAAAAGCATTGCTGGCAGAAAATAAAAACGATTGGAAAATTGGGTTTGGTTATTCACCTAGTTATGCTTCTCGATCACAAAACACTGACCTAGCCTTTGATGCAGGACCTCAAGATAACTACTATCCTGAATTAAGCAATGTCAGTGAAAAGCTGGTTCCTTCGCTTACTTTTGGAGCAAACTTCGCCTATAGTTTATCAGATAGATGGAGTGTGATATCCGGAGTCTACTATTTAAATCAAAAAAACGAGATCCAAAACTTTCGTGTATTTGAAAATACGACTAACAATACCTCCAGATTTTCATCGAATTCTTCCTTGGGTAATATTCATTTCAAAAATAGTGAAGTTATATTTTCGAATGCAAATTTTGTAAATAAGATTGGATTAGGGATGAATAACAATGTTTCAAATTTTGCTTCAGACTTAATCCAAGAATTTGAATTTATAGAGATTCCATTACTGATTAGTTATAAATTAATAAACACTCGTTTGACGATATCTTTAGTGACTGGTTTAAACACTGGATTTTTGGTTGCCAATAGTGTTTATATTAAAGATTACAAATCAGAAAAAGTTGGAAACACTGAAGATGTCAATGCCTTAACATTCAAAAGTGTTTTTGGGTTATCGTTTGAATATCCCATTAGCAAACGACTATTTTTAAATATATCCCCGACCTATAAATACCAACTTAATAATTTGAATAAAGTAAGTGCAAGTAATTATCACCTTAAATTTTTTGATGTAAAGACGGGAATTAGTTATCATTTCTAAACTCATTTCAATATCCTTATTGATTATTTGCATGAAATAGTTGCATTTATATACAATTCTTTACGATATTTGAGAGAGAATCAAATGAATACTAATTAAACTTCAACCCTCATGAATCGAATAAACCGAACTTTCATTATCAGTCTTATCTTCATTCTGATTAGCTCCTCTACTTTTGCCATCAAACCATTCAGAGTTGGCATACGAGCTGGCATCCCCAATGTAGTATCTATAAATGCAGAATATGTCTTGCCAATTCTCGGACACAGAGTAGCCCCTATCATTGACTTCTCCGATTTCTCTTTAACCGTTGAAGACGTGAATATTGACTTCACCTATCTTGAAGCAGGAGCCAATTTTTATTTATCACCAAATGGAAAGTGGCTTTACGCAAATGTGAGTTATATTAACATGAAAACGAGCTTAGAATATACAGATGTGGAATCAATCAATGGCCAACTTATTGGGGGAACAGCAACTGCTGATGTCAACATAAAAAGTTTATCAATTAAACTTGGAGCAAAATTAGGTGGAACATTCTATATTAGACCTGAAATTGGATTTTTAGCATCTCCTTTAGCTGACAAAGTGACTATTCAAGCTGAATTTACAAACGGTTATCAAGAAGAGCAAACTGAAGATGTTCCTTCTGTTTTAACAGGTTCATTCATTTTCAATATTGGATTTGGAATCGCTTTTTAATCTAAAAATTAAAAAAAGCCATTGAAGAAAAAAGCTTCAATGGCTTTTTTAATTAATTCCAAAAGTTAGAACAAATGAGGCTCCACCATCAGCATTCGATTGTGCCGAAATACGCCCTCCATGCATCATCATTATCTGTCTGGACAAACTCAATCCAATACCAGAACCTTCAGCCCGTGTTGTGAAAAATGGAATAAATATTTTATTTAAGAGTTCATCATCGAGACCAGAACCATTGTCTTTAATTTCAATTTGAATATTCTTGTTTTCCGAAACAAAAGCCTTCAATGAAATAGTTTTCGCTAACACATTGCTAACAGCCCAGATAGAATTTTTCAATAAATTAATCAGAACTTGTTCAATTTGCTCACGATCTGCTTTCAATACTAAATCAGATGGTTCAACAGTCCATTTAAAATCGATAGCTTCCTCTTCAAAGTTTTCTTCAAATAAAAGAACAAGCTCAGACATTAAATTCAGTAAAGAAATTTCAGTAATTTGAGGCAAAGGGATAATGGTCAAATTTCTATACTTTCTTACAAACTCCATCATTCCCTCTCCCCTATTTTGGATGGTTGTCAATCCTTTATCCAATTTGCTTCTCATTTTTTCATCCGGTTCATTTGTATCTTTTATGATATTGGATAAAGAAGCAGCCAATGAGGTAATAGGTGAAACTGAATTCATGATTTCATGGGTCAATATTCGGATCATTTTTTGCCATGTTTCAGTCTCTTTCAAATCCAATTCTGGTTTAATATTTTGCAAGGAAACCAAATTTAATTCTTCATCCAAAATTTTATACCTCGTGACCTTAGCTGCTAATTGAAGTATTTCATTTCCCCTTTTCAATTCTAATAATTGCTGTTGATTAGGGCGTAGATTGTGCAAAAATGAACTCAAATTTTTATGGATATAATCCAGAGAAGAAATATTTTTCAGTCGTGCTAGTCCGAGAAGGCTCAATGCTTCAGAATTAACAAATCGAATGCTGCCTCTTGAATCGAAAGCAAATATCCCGATGCCTACATGCTCGATAACTGCTTTAAAATATTCATCTTGTTCCTCTCGTTTTAACAATACATTTTTGAAATGCTTTGATAATTGATCAAGCTGTGAATTCAACTCATTAAACTCACCATCTCCCTCATGCTGAGTATAAACCACATTATAACCTTCTGCTTTTATAGACTCAAAAAACAATGCTATTTTTCGGTTTGCTTTATTCAAATACTGAATAAGTAGCATGATTTGAAAAATAACAAGAATAATAAAAAACAAACGTATGTATAAGAAATTAGGCTTCTCTATCAAAAGCAGAAACACAAAGACTGTTATAAATATTAATATAATGCGTATTATAATCTCTATATTAAATCTTCTATAAACCATACTTTTTCATTTTATTGTAAATGGTTTGGCGTGTAATATTTAGTTCGCGTGCAGCTCTGATCATATTCCCATGATGTTTTTTGATAGCCGCCAGAATAGCGTGCTTTTCTATCTCCTCAAGGCTACCTGATGGTGATTGTACAAGCATTTTAGTTTCTATCTCAAGATCTCTTTCGTCCAAGATGTCAGTCTGATTTAGAATCACACATTTTTCAATAGTATGCTCTAACTCCCGAATATTTCCAGGCCAATCATGATCACCCAAAACCTTGACAAAGGCCTTACTCATCTTCAGTCCTTCACGATTATATTTTTTCTTAAATCGATTTAAAAAAGTTACTGCCAAGAGCTCAATATCCTCTTTTCTTTCCTTTAAAGAAGGCATTTTCAATAAAATAGTATTGATCCGATAAAACAGATCTTCTCGAAACTCATTATTCGCGATCATCTCATCTAACGGACGATTTGTAGCTGTTATTAATCGAATATCCAAAGATTCAGCATGATTTGACCCAAGAGGTGTTATCTTTTTTTCCTGCAAAACATTCAAGAGTTTTATTTGCAAAGTTGGAGACAGATTCCCAATCTCATCCAAAAACAAAGTTCCACCATTAGCAGCACTCATACGCCCTGGTTTATCCATTTTTGCATCTGTAAAAGCCCCTTTTTTATAACCAAACAATTCACTTTCAAACAAACTCTCACTCAATGAACCTAAATCAACCGTTACAAAAGCTTCATTTGCACGCTTCGATTCTTGATGAATCTTACGAGCCAATAAACTCTTACCACTTCCATTTTCACCAGTAATTAATACGCTGGCATCAGTAGGCCCCACTTTAGAAATCGTTTCCATAATCTTTATGAATGCTGGCGATTCTCCTAATATGGGATCTTTAGATTGAATAATTTCTTCCTCTAAATAATTTTTTTGAAGTTTTAATTTAGCAGATTCTTTTAAAGATTTACTCAGTTTAACAGCCGATTTCAAGGTATATGTTAGTTTATCATTATCCCAAGGTTTTAGTATAAAATCAGTAGCCCCAATTTTCATTGCATTAACCGCAATATGGACGTCACCAAAAGCCGTAAACATAATAACCTCTATGGTAGGATCTATTTCTTTTATTTTTTTTAACCAAAAAATTCCTTCATTTCCAGTGTTCACACTTGAGCTGAAATTCATATCCAATAAAACAACATCCGGGAATTTTGTTTGTAAAACAGTAGGGATTTGATTGGGATTACTCAATGTAATTAGCTCCTCAAATTCATCCTCTAATAATATCTCAAGAGCACTAAGCACATCTTTGTTATCGTCGACAATTAAAAGTGAACCTTTATTTTCCATAAACCTGATTTAAACTCAAATGTAAATATTTTTGACGAATGCATGTAAAATATTTTTACACTTTACTTGAATCTTTATCAATTTATATAACATACTCTACTCTTAATCTGAGTATTACATTTACTGGCACAGCATTTGAAAAACAATATTAATACAAATAATAATTACGCCTTATGATCAGAAATTATTTTAAAACGACGTTCAGAAACATTGCTAGAAATAAACTATTCACATTTCTCAATATTTTAGGATTATCATTGGGATTAGCTACAGCGATTCTTATTTTATTTTGGGTTCAAGACGAACTTAGTTATGACAGATACCATAAAAATGCAAATGACATTTATCGGATAACCGGTGATTATCATTTAAATGGGGTTAATATGAAAATCTGTACGGCCGCTCCTCCTATGGCGGCTACCATGATTAATGATTATCCCGAAGTACTAGATGCCTGCCGATTACGACAAATAGGATCGCGTGTTTTTACTGTTGGCGAAAAGAAAATTAAAGTTGAAGATCTTAGCTATGCCGACTCAACATTTTTCGATCTATTTAATATCCCCATTATAGAGGGTGATCCAAAAAATGTATTAAATCAACCAAATTTTGTGATGCTTAGCAAAGAAACGGCTAAGCGATTTTTTGGAAATAATCATGCGGTTGGCGAATCCATTAAAATAGGTGAAAGATCATTTATGGTTTCAGGAATTTTTGAAGACATCCCAGACAATACACATTTTCATTTTGATATTTTATTATCCATGCCAAGTTTGGAAGATAGTTTTAGTCAAATGTGGCTTAGTAATAATTTTCACACCTATATTAGGGTACATCCTACAACAAATATTATAAAGCTAGAGTCGCAAATGCAGGAAATGATTGCTAGACATTTGGGTCCTGATCTGGAAAGATTTATTGGAAAAACCTTAGAAGAATTCATGGGTGATGGTTCGGTAGCTTTTGGATTACAAAAATTGACAGACATCCATTTAAAATCAGATTTAATGGCTGAACTTGAAAACAATAGTGACATTAACAATGTGTACATCTTTTCATTTATAGCCTTATTTATTTTGATTATTGCATGTATAAATTTTATGAATATGGCCACTGCACGTTCTGAAGGGCGAAGCAAAGAAGTTGGGATTCGAAAAGTATCTGGAGCCGTTAGAGGACAAATTGTATTTCAATATTTATTAGAATCATTCGTAATCACTATACTAGCTTATTTTTTAGCGATGATTTTGGTTGAGCTTTATTTACCAAGCTTTAATACCTTATCAGGCAAACATATTAACATAAATTATT
>JBFFMB010000103.1:0-6163 GCA_041554455.1 Bacteroidales bacterium | reverse complement strand
TTTGTAAGTAGAGGATTGGTTTCATTAAAAAATGCCCGCGGAACATCTTACGAAATGTACATCAAAGTACAGAATGAGATTGCAGCTGCTTTTTCAGAACTTAAAGACCAAGTTGCCATGCAACATTTTGGTAAAAAATATGACAAGCTTTTGTTTGAAGAGCAAAAAGATGCAGTGAGTGCAGCTGTTCCAATGCGTTTTTCAGAAGCTGAACCAACAGAAATAGGAGGAAAATAATATGTCAAGATTTAAACAAAAAGGGTCGAAAGAACTTCCACCCATTAGTACATCATCTTTACCAGATATCATTTTCATGCTTCTATTCTTTTTTATGGTTACAACAACAATGAAGCAAGCTGACGTATTTGTTAAAGTAAGACCAACTTCTGCAACTGAAGTAGTTAAACTTGAAAAAAAATCCTTAGTAAGCTATATCCATGTTGGACCGCCTTTACAGGCTAAATATGGAACGAATTCTCGTATTCAATTAAATGATCGTTTTGCGGTGATTGAAGATATACAAGAATTTATTACTAAAGAACGTGAATCAAGAAATGAGAACGAGAAAAAGCAATTATCTACCTCATTAAAAGTTGACAAAGAAACCAAAATGGGACTTGTTTCTGATATAAAACAAGAACTTCGTAAAGTTGGTGCTTTCAGAGTTAGTTATTCAAGTACCGAAGTAAAGAAAATGGATTTATAGTAATACTTCAAATAATGAAAAGGGGATACTTTTGTATCCCCTTTTTTTATGCCTGAATTTCTTTTGGGTTTTTTTGTGTATAAATTAAGTAAAGAAGAGTTGTAGAAAAAACAATACTTAATGCAATCACGAATACATTATCGGATGCCCCAAACGATTCAATCATGTTTCCGGATTCATCAGGAGTTTTATTGATATAATAAACCAAAAGGATGCTTGCATTATTCAGAAAATGCAAAATGATGGGGATCCATAAAGAAGACGTCCAAACAAATGTATATCCCAAAATCAAACCTAAGATAAAACGAGGGAAGAAACCATAGAACTGCATGTGTAATGCACTGAATAAGATTGAGGAAACGATAACTGCAGCATGAACACTGCCAAACCATTTTTTAAAAAGACGCACCAAAACGCCTCTAAACAGTAATTCTTCGCCAATCCCTGGTATAAGAGCAATCATTATAAAATTAAAGAGGATAGCCCCCATGGATTTCACATTTAAGAAAGCTTCAATTTGTTGAGATGCGAGCTCTTCTGCATTTTTCATCCAATTCTCCAAACCAGCTAAAAATTCAGGTAAAACCATTTGTTGGTTTAATGTACCAATCCAACTTAAAAAAGGCAAGCTTACATAAATAAGAAGTACAGATAACAGCAATTGTGGCAAACTAAATCGATTATCCAGTTTTAAATAATCAAATACCTTTCGGTTTACTAAATAAGCAAATAGAATTGGTGGCAGAATAAATATCCCAATCTGACTAACCGTTTGGAGGTACTTCAAAAAAGAAGTTGTTCCAGGTGCTGAGATGTCAAGCTTGCCCCCATCCACCATAAATAATACATCCTTACCCCAAAATGGGATGGCCAACACAATCGCAAATAAATAAACAAATAATAAGGATAAGACTATTATCAGTAATAAACTTAAGGCTTGAACAAAAGCTGAAGAACGACCTAAAATGGCTTCTTTCTGAAACATTTCCATAAACGAATGAATTAAAGCGTAAAATTAATAATTTTGCAGTTCATAAAAATTTAATTGTGGTAAAGATAGATCAAATAGAACTCGGAGAATTCCCCTTATTATTAGCCCCGATGGAGGATGTTTCAGATCCCCCTTTCAGATATGTTTGTAAAATGATGGGGGCGGACATGATGTATACCGAATTTATTTCTTCCGAAGGATTAATACGTGATGCTGCTAAGAGTGTAAAAAAGCTAGATTTCACTGAATTTGAACGTCCTATTGGAATACAGATATTTGGTCATAATATCGAATCAATGGTAAAAGCGGCTCAATATGCTGAGCAAGCGAATCCAGATATCATAGACATCAATTATGGTTGTCCTGTTAAAAAGGTAGCCTCCAAGGGCGCTGGATCAGGGATTTTGAACGATATCCCGAAAATGGTTAAGATGACAGAGGCTGTTGTGAAAGCTACACATTTACCGGTCACTGTGAAAACACGTTTGGGTTACGATAACGATCATCAAGAAATCGTTGATATTGCTGAAAGACTTCAAGATGTTGGGATCAAAGCATTGACCATACATGGGCGAACCCGAACTATGAAAACCAGAGATAAAGCTGATTGGACGTTGATCGGAGAAGTTAAAAACAATCCGCGTATGTTTATCCCAATATTTGGGAATGGGGATGTGGTTGATATCCATAGCGCCAAACATTTTAAAGACACTTACGGTGTTGATGGGATCATGATTGGTCGTGGAGCTTATGGAAACCCATGGATCTTTCAGGAAATAAAACAATATCTAGAAAACGGGACCTTATTAAATAGACCAGATATTCACGAACGTGTGAAGATCTGTAAGATTCATTTTGAGAAATCGGTAGAATGGAAAGGAGAGCGTACAGGTATTTACGAAATGCGTAAACATTATTCCGATTATTTTAAAGGATACAAAAATTTCAAGCCTTATCGGATGCAATTAGTAAATCTGGAAAGCAAAGAAGAAATCATTCAAGTTTTAAATGAAGTTGAGGAAATATTCTCAAATGAGGAACCTATATAACTAAAGCATTTATTATTTCTGATTTCAACTGATTGCCCTCAAATAAATCCAAAACATCCTCCCCTTTCGATAAATCGAGGAAATAAGTATGCAATCCTACCTCTTTAGCGGGCTGAATATTTTGCGGAGAATCATCAATGAAGAGAGTTTCATAGGGATCAATTTCTGCATCTTTTAATACATGCAAATAAGGTTCTATGTCTGGCTTGCGACTTTTTATTTCAAACGAAAGATAAGCCTTCTTAAATAAATCATTAAAGGATTTGTACCCTGTTAAATCAGTAAATTCTTGTAAAAATATTGAATAATGTATGCGATTGGTATTACTCAAAAGATAAATATTATAAAATGGGCTAATCTCTTTAAGCATTTGCAATCGTTCAGGTCTAAACCCAATCAATAAGGCATTCCAAGCGGCCTCAAGGTGTGATTCGCTCACATCGGCGTTAAAATAAGCTCCTAATGCTGTAAGAAATTCCTGGGGGCTACAAGCATCTGTTTCCAAATTTTCGAATAGTTTATCTTGAATTGCTTTTGAATAAAGCAAATCAAAACGATCCATTCCTAGCTTCTGAAATTCAGCGACTGATCGCAAAAAATCTATATCATAAATTACGCCTCCAAAATCAAAAATAATATTCCGAATCAGTGTCATTAAAATATTTTTAGAAAAAGTGTATAATTCTAGGTAAATTTATATAAATTTGCAGCCAATTTGAAACGAAAGAAGTTTATTTCTTTTTTTATTTCGGGGCCTATAGCTCAGCTGGTTAGAGTAGTTGACTCATAATCAATTGGTCCCTGGTTCGAGTCCAGGTGGGCCCACTCCCATAAACGGAAAATCTTTAAACAAGGATTTTCCGTTTTTTTATGCTAATTTTTAAAGTCTTTTACAATCGGCTATACATGCTATATATTTATATATCAATGCTATGCATATATTTATATGTAACAATTAAATGTTAAATTTCTATTTTATAACGAGAGTTTTATAGACTTTTGCTGTCCTATCTGATAGAATGCTTTTGGATGAAAGAATGCACGCTAGTTGATCGAATAAAAAACAAGGAGGAATCAGCTTTTAAAGAGCTCGTTGAAACTTACCAAACAATGGTGATTAGTACTTGTTATGGCATATTGCAAGATTATACCGAAGCCGAAGATATTGCTCAAGATGTGTTTGTAGAAGTGTACCAATCGATACACAAATTTAGAGGTGAATCAAAATTATCAACTTGGCTTTACTCTATCGCCATGAACAAATCGATTAATGCAACCAAAAAAAATCGATTTAGAAAACTCCTCACAAAAATTGAAGAAGCGTTCGAAGGTTACGATTCGAAGCAGTTTGAAACAACCAATGACTTACATTCTAAACCTGAACAAAAACTCGAGTCAAAAGAAAATACTGCAATTATTAAAAGTGCCATCAATAGTTTACCAAAAAACCAAAAGATTGCTTTTACTCTTCATAAATATGAAGATTTATCTCATAAAAAGATTTGTGATATCATGAATCTTTCACTGAGTTCTGTAGAAAACTTAATCTACAGAGCAAAAATCAGTCTAAAAAAAAGACCTATTAAAATATTATTACGATAAATAGATATCATCATGAAAATAGTAAACACCTACATCAGCAAATTAAACATTGTTTTATTGGTTGCCAATATAACAATCATTGGAGCTTTCTTTATCAGCAATGCACAATCAAAGGAAGATTATAAAGGTTTGAATTACCAAACCAACACCAATGAATTTATAAAGAAAGAGTTGGGTTTCACTGATGAGCAATATGAAAAATATTTGGAACTCAATAACAAAGTAATGAGCGGCTATAAGCGAAATGAAGAAGTAACCTGCCAGAATCATTTTCAGTTTCTGCTTGAATTAGCAAAAGATGAACCTTCTCTATATAAATTAGATTCAATCAGCCGGGCAAGTGCTAGAATATATGCAGGCCATAAAACCTATACCGCCAGACATTTTTTAAATATAAAATCATTATGTACACCCGAGCAGGATAAAAAGCTTCAACAATTAATAAAAGAGATGCTACATATCGGAACTTGCGGGTCTTGTGTTGATTCAGCATGCGTACATGAGTCTGATATTAAGCGGATTAAATAAATTACTAAAAATATTATTTATCTAGTGAGAGTTTTAAATAAAAATAATGTCTTATCATTAAAAGGATTTAATTGATGAACTGTAAGGATTTTTTAAAAGAACAAACAAAAGGGAAATTAAGCTCAAAAGGTTTAACCCACATGCACAATTGTAAAAGTTGTGAAGACATTATTTTAACTATAGAGAAGCAAATTGATGAAATTGGAAACGATAGAATAATTGAAAGCAATCCATTTTTCTATACCAAAGTAAAACAACGATTAGAAAACACTCAAACCAAATCTTCCTTAATTTTCAATAAGCATTTTATTGCTCAATTAGGGAATGTTGCATCACTCATTATTGCAGGTATGTTTTTAGGATTATTAATCTTTAAACAATATCCAAACAGCTATAATAACCAACTAAGTAAAGAGACTAAGCGAGAAGAAATTATTGAGAACATCATGAATGACCACTTTCTGATTTCAAAAACAAAATCAATTTCTGTTTTTGATTCAGAATCTGATTTACCTGGTAGCCTATAAGCCAAGAATTAACCGTATTAAAAAATTATTAGCTAAGCGAATTTTGCTTTGCATGAGAATAGTATGCCTATATGAAACGTAAAAAACTAAATTTTAACATTTTCAGACTAGTATTCCAACTAAGTATTCTAGGAATACTGTTTGTACTAGCTTACAACACTTATATTCAAAAAGACTTTACCGACTTTGAAGCATTTTGTCCTTTTGGAGGAATCCTAGCTTTAGGAAGTTTTGTAAATAGCGAATCATTAGCGTGCTCAATGACTTCTCAGCAAATCAGCATGGGAATTCTGTTGTTTATAACCATCATTTTGTTTAGTAAATTATTTTGCTCAAACATTTGTCCGGTTGGAACAATTACAGAGCAAATTACCCGATTGGGTCGCAAATTAAAAATCAACTTCACTCCTAGTGGATATCTTGATAAAGGTCTAAAAATCATCAAATACATCTTATTAGGAATCGTATTTTATTTTACCCTCGAAACCTCCGAATTATTCTGCAAAATGTTTGACCCATTTTATGCCATTGCAACAGGCTTTAATGGTGATGTAAACTTATGGATGGCTATCTCTTCAATAGGGGCTGTATTTATAGGATCATTATTTATAAGACTATTTTGGTGTAAGTATGCTTGTCCATTGGGCGCATTATCAAACATTTTTAAATATTCTTGGTCATTCATCATATTACTACTAGCATATATTATTCTATTATGGATGGGCGTAAACATCGGCTTATTCTGGTTTGTTGCCTTTAT
>JBFFMB010000102.1:0-6179 GCA_041554455.1 Bacteroidales bacterium | reverse complement strand
GGTGGTCAGCAACAGCGTGTTGCCGTTGCTCGGGCTGTAGTTGCAAATCCATCATTGATTCTAGCCGATGAGCCAACAGGTAACCTGGATTCTGCTCATGGAGAAGAAGTAATGAATTTACTAGCTGATTTGAATTCAAAAGGAACAACTATCATCATGGTAACTCACTCTCAAAGAGATTCAGAATATAGCCAACGTGTGATACGCCTATTTGACGGTCAAATTATCACTGAAAATTTTAAAGAAGCAATTCTATAATTAGAAATTTTCTAATATATCAAAGAGGCCAATGGCCTCTTTTTTTTATATTTTATGTAACATTTCTATATATTTCAAGTAACTGTATATATAATCAATAAACCTTTAAAATGATCAGTATCTATTTTAAAATCATCTCCCGTTTTTTTCTTAAAAACAGAATTTTTTCCTTTATAAACATTTTTGGACTAGCCATTGGATTAACAGCTAGCATATTAATATTACAATATGTTTTCTACGAATTAAGTTATGATAAACACCTCAAAGAGTCTGAACATGTTTATCGATTTAAACAAAGCCGCTATGATAAAGGCACCTTATCAACAGTTTGGGCTTCTGGTTGTGGATCTGTAGGTATAGCTGCTAAAAATGCATTTCCTGAAGTTGAAGATTATGTCAGATTATATGGCACTGGAGATTTATTGGTTCGATATAAGGAAACAGCATTTAAAGAATCCAGAATATTTTATTCAACCAAGTCATTTTTCAATATATTTCAATATAAAATACTGAAGGGAAAAAAAGAAAAGCTCCTTATAGAGCCTTATCACATGGTGATTACAAAAAGAATCGCTGATAAATACTTTCCGGATGAAGATCCCATAGGAAAAACAATCAAAATAAATACACGAACCGAATGGATTGTTGAAGCTGTCTGTGAAACTCCACCAGAAAATACACACTTCAATTTTGATTTTTTAGTTTCCTGGTCAACATGGGATATCACTCGTGAACGTGATATAAACGATACCAATGCGTGGTTCTGGGATGGCTTTTATAACTATGTAAAGCTACATCCTGATACAGACCCTAAAGCACTTGAACAGAAAATGCCAGCATTGGTCAAGGAAAAATGGGGTGAAACCATGGCGCAATATAATACAAGCTCAGTTTTCGAATTACAAGCCTTATCCGACATTCATTTATATTCTGACTATATGGGTGAATTTGAAAAAAACGGAAATGGAAAAGCCGCTTATTTTCTACTCTTCATTGCCGTATTCTTAATCATCATAGCATGGATAAATTACATCAATCTTGCAACTGCACGCTCAATCGACAGAGCTAAAGAAGTAGGTTTAAAAAAGGTAGTCGGAGCATCAAAGAATAGCCTGATTCGTCAATTTTTATTTGAATCTACCATTATGAATTTGTTATCAATTATTTTGGCTATCGGACTCATTTGGATATTTTCTCCTTCCTTTACTTTACTCACAGGTAAAGAAGTAAACTTTAATTTCTTGTTTAACAATGAGGTATGGTATTTTGCAATTTTAATTTATCTTGGAGGCACTTTATTAGCCGGCCTCTACCCTGCCCTCATTTTATCTTCATACAAACCCATTACTGTTTTAAAAGGGAGTTTTAAAAATAGCAAGCAAGGAGTTGCATTCAGAAAGATATTGGTCATTCTGCAATTTATTATTTCGTTCATCTTGATTTCAGGAACACTGATTATTTTTACTCAAATCTCGTTCATGAAAAATCAGGATAAGAATTTTGATAATAGCAATACTCTTGTAATAGAAGGACCTATAGCCCAAGATTCAACATATACAACTAAATACAATACATTTAAAAACGATTTACTCCAAAAAGCCGGAATTGAATCATTCTCCACTTCGAACAGCATACCGGGACGTGCGCCCGGCTGGAATGCGGGCGGAGTTAGATTGGAAGGGGCTTCCGAAACTGAATCATTACAATACAGGATTATGGCCGTTGACTATGATTATATGGATGTTTTTAAACTTAAGTTGGAAGGCGGACGTTTTTTATCCAAATAATTTGGAAAAGATGATGAGAATATTTTATTAAATGAAGCCGGGATGAAACTCATTGGGTTTAATCATGCTGACAGTATCATGAATCAACGCATTTTCTTTTGGGGCAATATTTACAACGTCATTGGGATTATTAAAGATTATCATCATGAATCATTAAAAAATAATTTTGAACCCATGATTTATCGTTTAATACCCAATGTGCGAACTTTTTATTCCATACGTTACAATGCTTCTACAAATACAAATCAACTGATAAGTGAAATTAACGATTTATGGGTAAAACACTTTCCTGCTCGTCCGTTTGAGTATTTCTTTGCCGAAGAGTATTACAATCGTCAATATAAGGATGATAGGCAATATGGAATTATTTTTGGAATGTTTTCAATACTTGCAATAATTATAGCCTGCTTGGGACTATTTGGGCTGGCTTCTTTTTCAAGTATGCAGCGAACCAAGGAAGTTGGAATACGTAAAGTGCTAGGAGCATCTGTATTTAAAATAGTACAAATATTTTCTATTGAGTATTTGAAACTAATGCTGATTGCCATTATTATAGGTGTTCCTATTTGCTATTATATAATGGATAATTGGCTGCAAAATTTTGCTTATCACATTTCAATTTATTGGTGGCTAATTATTCTTCCAGCGGTATTACTAGTCCTAATTTCTTTAATAACCATAAGCTCAAACGCAATTAAATCAGGAAATACAAATCCGGTAGATTCTCTAAAATACGAATAGAAAAAAACGATACCGAAAACTAATTAGGGGATCAATCTATGATCTCCTTTTTTTTGTTATTTATTTTCAAGCTTCTGAGTATATTTGCAGCCTATGCCGAAAAAGATTATTAATATTGGTATTCTAGCCCACGTAGACGCAGGAAAAACGACCATTACTGAGCAGCTTTTATATCTCGGAGGAGCCATAAAAGAAGCAGGAAATGTTGACAAAGGGTCAGCAACTACAGATCAATTGCCCATTGAAAAACAAAGAGGTATTTCAATACAAACAGCCACAGCTACATTGCAGTGGGATGATGTACAAATCAATATTATTGATACCCCCGGACATCATGATTTCATTTCAGAAATTGATAGAGTTTTACAAATTTTGGATTGTGCAATATTAGTTATTTCATCCGTTGAAGGTCTTCAGTCGCATACCTATTTACTTTGGGAAACACTGAAAAGATTGAAAATCCCTACCATCCTATTCATTAATAAAATTGATCGCCCTGGTTCTCAATTTGATCCAATCATTCAAACTTTAAGTAAAGAATTAGACATCAATTGTTTTTCCTTGAGTTCTATCAAGGATGAATCTGAAAATAAAGCATCAATCATTGATTTTTTTGATAAGAATTTTTCATCAATCTCCAGTAGAATTGAGATGAATATCGAAGCTGTTGCAGAATACGATGAAACTATTTTGGAGAAGTATTTGGAAGGCGAATATATTGATCCTGAAATTCTTTACAAAAAAGCAGTTGAACTATTTAACAATGATCAGCTCTCACCGATAATGGCTGGGAGTGCAAAAAATGAAATCGGGTTAAGAAATTTAATGAATCATTTAATTAAGTTCATAAAGCCAAAAACATATCGTTCAAAGGATGCCTTATCTGCTATTGTTTATAAAATTGAACACGATAAAAAACATGGTCGACTAATCAGAATCAAACTTCTTTCGGGGAAAATAAAAAACAAGGAAAGTATTTACTGCCAACGCTTAGAAAAGGAAATTAAAATTGCTCAAATAAAAAAAAGAGCTGTAAATAAAATTCTGGATATTGAAACATTAGAGGCTGGTGATATTGGAATTTTATTGGGTGTTTCAGAACTTCGAATTGGAGATATTCTGGGTAAAAAGGAAGTATATTCTGCCGTCACTAAATTAGAGGAAGCCGTATTAAGCACTCAGGTTAAGGCCATTAATGAATCTCAAATTGCTCTATTGGCTGAAGCACTTCAGGAATTATCCATCGAAGATCCCGATTTGGAATTTAAATGGTATAAAAATGAAAATGAGCTTCAACTAAAATTACATGGTCCCATCCAAAAAGAAATTTTACAAGAGCTAATAAAAGAGCGATACGATGTAGATTGTGTTTTCGAAGAACCTAGCATTATATATAAAGAAACGCCTTTAAAAAAAGCTGAAGGTTTTGTCCGTTACTGGATGCCAAAACCTTGTTGGGCCATCATGAAGTTTGAGATCGAACCTGGAGAAAGAGGTTCAGGAATTGTTTATGAATCAAAAGTTGGAGTGAATGATATACACCAAAAATACCAAAATGAAGTTGCCAACACCATTCCGAAAGCTCTTGAACAAGGCATAAAAGGTTGGCAAGTAACTGATCTTAAAATTACCCTGATTGAAGGAGAAGATCACACTGTTCACTCTAACCCAGGTGATTTTGTTTTAGCCACTCCTATGGGTATTATGACTGCTTTGCAAAATAGTGGCACTCAGCTTCTTGAACCTATGTTAAAATTTGAAATTGAAGCCCATGAATCGATTCTTGGAAGTATCAATAGTGATCTTCTAAAAATGCGAGCTGAAATCGATCCTCCCCTTTTTGAATCTGAAAATTTTACATTGAAAGGAAGAGTACCTGTATCAACTTCCTTGGATTATAGTATTCGATTAAATTCCATCAGTAGTGGAAAAGCAAAATACAGAGTGCATTTTGATGGCTACCGAGATTGCAGTGATCAAGAGGGTAAAATTCGTCCTTATAGAGGAGTATCCCCATTAGATGAAAGTCTATGGATACTTCATAATAGAGGGGCTTACAAAGCATAATTCTCTGATTTTTCTAAAAATTAATTTCACATCATTTAATTACATTATTCAGTGAGACAAATTACAGATGTCCCTCTTTTCCTTATATTTATAAATTATTTTTTAAATAATCTGTAACATTTCGCTAAAGCCAAGGTTTACTTTATTGAAAACCCAATCATAATTAAAATTGCAAACATTGGAATCGATTTCAGACAACGCAATCATGTTAAAGGTTAAATCGGGAGATTTAAACAAATTGGGAATATTGTTCGAACGATATAATAGAATGCTCTTTGGCTTTTTTTACCGCATAACCTCCAATCGTGAATTAAGTGAGGATTTGGTTCAAAATCTTTTTATACGGATTTTGAAATATCGCAAAAACTTTCATGGCGACGGAAAATTTACAACCTGGATGTATACCATCGCCCGAAATATTTTAGCCGATCATTTCAAAAAAAATAATCGAAAAGGTTTTAGCATCGAATTAACGGAAGCTCATGAAAATTTAAATGACAATTCATTTGACTTAGAATTGGAAGAAGAAAAACACCAGCTTTTAAAAAAGGCAATGAATTGTTTAGAATCTGATAAATTGGAGCTCCTTATTTTAAGTCGATATCAAGGCTTAAAATACAGAGAAATTGCGGAAATTATGAACAGTTCCGAAGGTGCCATACGAGTGAAAATTTTCAGAGCACTGAATGACTTACGCGAACACTATTTAAAACTTGAAAAATCCGAATCATTATGAACAAGGATAAATTATACGAACTAATTCTCGACTATCTAGATCAAAATCTAGATAGCTCACAACTGGGCTTATTAAAATCAGAATTAAAAAAAATGGGCTACGATATCAGTGATTTATCAGCACTTCAAGAGCTGATTAATGAAATGGATACGATGTCTATTCCTGAACCAAGTACACAGATGTCTGAATCGTTTTATGCCATGCTCGAGCAAAAAGGCAATGAAGAGGAGGAAGTGGAATTAGTGGAGCGTATTACTGAATTTTTGCGTTCAATTTTTCAAACAAATCATTTTCCACGATTTGCTTATGCAACAATCATTTTATTTTTTGGTTGGGCGATTGGTTTTTGGTTAACACCTAATACAGGAGTTAAAAATCAAATCAATCAAATGAGCATGGAAATGCAAAGTATGCGAGAAGTGGTGATGGAAAGCATGATGGATAAACCTTTAGCTAGTGAGCGTTTAAAAGCCCTTCAAATGGTCAAGAAATCGGGTAAAGCCACACAGAATGTCTTACATACTTTATTAAATACTCTAAACAACGATCCAGATGCAAACGTACGCATGGCAGCTGTAGAAACTTTGCTT
>JBFFMB010000101.1:0-6213 GCA_041554455.1 Bacteroidales bacterium | reverse complement strand
TAAAGTTTAGCACAATTGAAAAACAAAATTGAATAATATCTCAAACTTAATTTCCAAACAGTTTTCATAATTTGTTAACAATAATTGACTTAAGCTACTTAGCTACATTATCTTTAATACAAAATGTCTTAAGCTTATTATGGAAAATACGAATAATAAGACTGCTATAGTAACTGGTGCCTATGGTGCTATTGGGTTTGCCATTGCTAAATCATTAGTAATGTTGGGTTATGAGGTAATATTAATTGGAAGGAATGAGAGACGGTTAGAAGAAGCTGTTGCGACAATTTTAGTTTTATATACTAAAGCAAAAGTTTGGTACGAAGTGGTGGATTTATCTCGTAAAAAATCAGTTAAAGAGTTAGCAAGTCGCTGGGAAGGTCCTTTGCATTTACTAATAAATAATGCTGCTACAGCACCACGTGAACGTTTACTAACTCCTGAAAATATCGAAGTGCAATTTGCAACTAACGTAATGGGTTATTTCTGGATGATGCACTATATGCATAAACATATGAAAAATCTTGAAGATGCCCGAATTATTAATGTTGCAAGCTATTGGGCAGGTGATTTGGATATGGAAGATCTAATGTTTGAGAATAGGAACTATGATAATGATATAGTCTATCGTCAGAGTAAACAAGCTAATCGGATGCTTACGGTTGCTTTTGCCGAAAAATTACGAAATGAGGGCATTACTGTTAATTCCTGCCATCCTGGGGATGTAAGTTCAAAACTAAGTAATAATTTAGGTTATGGTGGACACGAGCTTCCTGAAAAAGGAGCTGAAACTCCTGTGTGGCTTGCAACGACTAGTGAAGCTAAGAATACTACTGCAAAGTATTTTGAAGATAAGGCAGAAAAAATTTGCCAATATTCTCACAATAAAGAAGCGATAGAGAATCTCTACCGCTTTTGTGCTCAGCTACCTTAAGCAGTTGAATTGATGATTTAAACAGAAGTTAATTCCTGTTCAGCTTGTTCATCTTATCGAAGCATGAGTAAGTTCAATCGTAAATGTTTTTTTGAAGATTTTCTATCCATCCAATTATCTCCAATATCCTCTTTGTCAGATTTTTCTAAACCATTCTCAGTCATGATATATATATCATCTGACCAGTATCTGTAATAACTTGCACGACGTCCTCTCAAAAGATGTTGAATGTCACGATCAAGTTTGATTTTAGTTCCAATCGGAATGCGCAATTCAAGTCTAATATCTGGATCTGACCAGGGCATATTTTTAGGTACTCCGAAAAATTGATCGAAATTAAATGTATTCCCATCTTGCTCAAAATGATAAATGATCTGTTCTGCTTTCTCTTTGGCGATTTTACCTGATCTACCACGGGCAGAGGCATAACGAATCAATTCAAACTTATTTGTATGACTTTCTACAATATCCAATCGAGCTTGATTAATATAATATGAGTCATCAGTGATGATGATGTCAACATCATCAAACTCAATATAATCAATATAATCATTTCGTTCAAAGCCTTTTATGTCGTCTGATTTGAGATATATCATATTTGAGTTTGGTTGCTCAATTTGAAGTTTCTCAGTATCCAATACTTCGTATTTGAAATTGTGATAAATCTTAAAAACAAATACTGAAGTAAATATGAGACCCATTATCCAAAGAACAAATGCGCTTGTTCCTAATCCATTAATGCGTTCAAATCCAATGATTAGTTTAATTCCATGATAGATAAGCATTAAGAATGGAACAACAAGAAGCAGAAATAATCCCACTTTGAATAATCCGACATTGCCACTTGCACTAAAAAAAATGTTAATTAGTTCAGCCACAGGAAATATCTGCATGCCATGATCATTAAATGCAAGTCCTCCTATTCCAAAGATGCCAGCAATAAAACCAAGAACCATCGCAAAACCAGTAATTAAAAATACAAAGCCTATAAGAACTAAAACGCCTTTTAAAACAACTTTGAAGATCGTAATAAATGCGTCTAGAATATATTCAAAAATATTTTTTGCATGAGGACTCGTTTTTTTATACGATTCTTTTGCTTGCTCACTTAAATCACTAAATCGATCTTTAATGTTTTCAAATTCTTCTTTCACCGATTTTTCAATATTTGAAATGGTAACTTTTTTACCTCTCATCTCCAATCGTTCAGCTGCAGTCATGGCTTCAGGTAAAGCGATCCATAAAATCAAATAAATAAATGGGCCTAAAGTGGTGAAAATTGAGAGTACAAACAATAATCTCACCCACAGGGGATCGATATTAAAGTAAGCAGCAATCCCGCTAGCAACACCTCCAATAAGTTTATCCTCAGTATCTCGGTACAATCGTTTGTAAGTTTGATGACTGTAGGATTTTTGTGGCTCTTCTTTTTCATCATCTTCAATGAAGTCGCTAGGTTCTCCCATGCGCTCGATAACTTCATTAATGTCGCTAAGGACAATAACTTCTTTTGTCTTTGTTAATTTGGATTGCAAAATTTCTGCAATTCGACTTTCGATATCGGCTATAATCTCATCACATCCTTCGAGCTTAGTGAAATGTTTTTTGATATTAGCTAGATAAGCGTTAAGTTTTGTGTAAGCATCATCGTCTATGTGGAAAATGATACCACCTATATTTATAGTGAATGTCTTTTTCATGCTTATTTGCTTTGAGTTTTGGTTTCTTTGTTTGAGATTAATGTAATGTTATCAACAGCAGTGACTAATTCTTTCCAGCTGTTTTTTAACTCTTTTAAAACGGATTTACCAATTTCGGTAATTTCATAGTATTTACGAGGTGGGCCAGATTTTGATTCTTCCCATCTGTAACTTAATAAACCTTCGTTTTTTAAACGGGTTAAAAGGGGATAAAGTGTTCCTTCCACAACAATGAGTTCCGATGTTTTTAACTCATCGAGAATATCGGAGGCGTAAACTTCTTTACCTGAGATAATGGATAAAATACAGAATTCCAGTACCCCTTTTTTCATTTGTGCTTTCGTTTTTTCTATATTCATGCTACAAACATACAATAATATTCAGTACTATGCAAAACAAAGTACTGAAAAAAATACATTAATAGGTAATGTTGATTACGTGATATTGCATAGAACTCTAGGGAAATGTGAAAAATACTGATTTTAGAAATTCGTAATTTATTTTAATTTTAAATAAATTAGTCTTTGATTGAGGGCTTTTTATTGGCTTACCCTGATTTTTTTTGAAAAGAGTGTGAGCACAAGACCCCTTGAAAACATGAAAAGCATCAGGCTAAACCATAAACCATGATTTCCATAATCTTGTCCAATTAAATAATAAAATGGGAAAAACAAAAGGACTGTTGAAATGATCATTGCATTACGTAATGAAGATGTTTCCGTAGCTCCAATAAATATTCCATCCCAAATAAAAGCGGCAAAAGTAAGCAGAGGAATACTAATAACCCATAGTAAATAAGGTTTTGCATCAGCAATTACCTTAGGATCGTTGGTGATTATATAAAGGATAGTATCTCCACTTAGGAAATAAATCAATGTAAATAGCAAACTGATTCCAATCCCCCATTTGAATAAGTTTTTGATCGTGTTTTTTAATGAATTTGGTTCTTTTGATCCAATATATTTGCCAACTAACGCTTCTGCGGCATAGGCAAATCCATCAATTAAATAGGAGTAAATAAAAAAGAATTGCAATAAAATAGTATTAGCAGCCAATACATCGTTACTAATGCGAGCTGATTCTGCTGTAAAAAAGGATAAGGTTAGGACTAACAACAAGGTGCGGATTAAAATATCTCGATTGACCAAGAAAAAACGTTTCAGCGCATTGAGTCTCATCATACTTTTATAGCTCCAATAGTGGAGGTATGAACGATATTTTTTGAGGAATAAAAGAATGGCTAGAGATAATCCGCAATATTGGGCTAGGAGCGTACCCCAGGCCACTCCATCTGCTTTCATCCCAAAACCGTAGATGAAAATCAGGTTAAAAAGAAGGTTAAGTACAGTGATGACGATAGCAATTAGCATTGGGTATTTTGCATTCTGCATCCCTAAGAACCAGCCTGTAATGGCAAATAAACTAATAGCAGCTGGAGCCGCATAAATACGAATATAAAAATATTCTTTAGCTAAAGCCTCTACTTCCAGTGAACCGGAAATTAATTCAAAGCCCAATAATGCAATCGGATATTGTAAAAGTAGTATAAAGAAACTTCCAATAAGGGCTGCAGTAATAGCCCGACTCAATGTTAAAATAATTTCGCTCTTATCCTTAGCTCCATATGCCTGAGCTGTAAAACCAGAGGAACTCATGCGTAAAAACCCAAAACCGAAATAGATAAAATTGAATATCATGCTACCCAAAGCAACGGCACCAATATAAATCCCAGATTCCAAATGTCCTAGTATCGCCAAATCGACCATCCCCAATAAAGGAATCGTAATGTTGCTGATAATGTTAGGAACGGCAATACGAAGGATTTCTTTGTTCACAAGTTTGAATTTTGTGCGAAATTACAATTATTTAATAATAATTGAGAGTAGGACGATTTGAAGTTTGAATTTCGTGCTCAAATAAACCTTTATGCAATTTTATAGCGCCAAGTAAGCATTGGTTTTTATTTATATCTTTGAAATTGTAAAGCGTATAACCTATGAAAAAACGAATAATTTCTATACCTATACTCTTGATTTTTTTAGCCTGCTCTTCTGTTGATAGTTCTTCAGATGCCTATCAAAACTGGGCTTCCTTTAGAGGACCAGATGCTCGTGGAATTATGGATAATTCAAATCTTCCTACGGAATGGAATGCGGAAAATGTTGTGAATATTAAGTGGAAAACAGCGATTCCTGGTCTTGGACATTCTTGTCCTATTATATGGAAAGATAGGTTGTTTGTAACGACTGCCATAAGTGGTAATGAAACTGAAGTTCTGAAAGTTGGATTGTATGGGAATATTGATGCGGTTGAAGATAGCACTGTTCATCAATTCAAAGTCTTCTGCTTAGATAAAAACAATGGATCAATTTTATGGGAACAAATTGCTCATACAGGAGTTCCCCGTACAAAGCGTCATACTAAAGCTTCTCACGCGAATCCAACTCCTGCCACCGATGGAGATCATCTCGTTGCCTTTTTTGGCTCTGATGGTTTGTATTGTTATAGTCTGGATGGTGAACTTTTATGGAGAAAAGATTTGGGTAAGTTAAATGCAGGTCCTTATACTGATCCGGATGTTGAGTGGGGTTTTGCAAGTTCCCCAATTATCTACAAAGATAGAGTGATTGTTCAATGTGATATTATTGGGGATTCTTTTTTGGCCTCGTTCAATGTAAAAACAGGAGAAGAAATTTGGCGTATTAATCGCGATGAAATATCAACTTGGAGCTCCCCCAATGTGATAGAAGTTGAAGGCAGATCTCAAATCATAGTAAATGGCTTTAAGCACATTGGTGCTTACGATTTTGATAGTGGTGAAAAAATTTGGTGGATGAAAGGGGGAGGAGATGCTCCTGTTCCAACACCAATATTAGCGAACGGCTTGATCTATATTAATAGTGCGCACGGAAAAATGTCACCTATTTATGCCATTGACCCCAAAGCTAAAGGGGATATCACTTTAAAAGAAGATGAAACATCCAATGAATATATTATATGGAGTATCAAAAGGGGAGGTGCGTATATGACCAGTCCTCTGGTTTATGGTGATTATCTTTATAATTTGAAAAATAATGGGTTATTGAGTTGTTTTGATGCAAAAACAGGAAAATTGATTTATAAGGAAAATTTGAAACCCGGAGGTGGAATTTCTGCTTCAGGCATCGCATCCGATGGCAAATTGTTTTTTACTTCGGAATTGGGTGATGTGTTTGTTGTTAAAGCCGGACCTAACTTTGAATTGTTGGCAAAAAATCCCTTGGGAGATATTTGTATGTCGAGTCCCGCAATTTCAAATGGATCAGTATTTTTTAGAACGCAGCATTTTGTTATAGCAATATCTGAGCGATAAAAAGAAAACTAATTAGGCTTACTAGCGTTGTTCATCATTTATAAATCAATTTTAATCAGGTAATTGATTACCTATATAGGCTTGTTAAAATTGTGTTAAATAGGGTGTTTGACATAGCATTAATCTATATTTTTGAAACTATAAAAACCTATTTGATTTAATTAAAAAACTTATACAATGAAAAAATGTTTATTCGTATTAATAGTATTATTAAGCTGTTCTCACCT
>JBFFMB010000100.1:0-6238 GCA_041554455.1 Bacteroidales bacterium | reverse complement strand
TGCTAAACCTCATTGACAATAGTATTAAATATGCTGTTGATCATGTAGATATCATTATTAATTTGAGTCTTAAATCTTCGCACTTTGTGATATCCGTAATGGATAATGGACCAGGGATCCCTATAGAATATATCGATAAAGTTTTTGAAAAGTTTTTCAGGGTGCCTACTAAGAATAAGCATAATGTTAAAGGTTATGGGCTTGGACTTAACTATGCCAAATTGGTAATGCAACATCACAATGGTAGTATATCGGTACAAAATTTGCCAGATGGAGGCTGCGAATTTAAATTATTGATCCCTATTTTTGAATCATGAGGTATAAGATTTTATATGTTGAAGACGAACCTTTTTTGGGGAAGATTGTGAAAGATACTCTGGAAAATCAAAACTTTGATGTATTGTGGATTAGTGATGGTGCATTGGTCATAAATGTGTTTAAAAACTTTATGCCTGATATTTGTGTCTTGGATATTATGCTTCCAAATGTAAATGGCTTGAGTCTAGGGAAGCAAATTAGAAGTCTTTATCCCGCTTTGCCGATAATTTTTCTGACCGCAAAAATTGGAACAGATGACCTTATTAAAGGCTTCGAGAGTGGAGGAACAGACTACATTAGAAAACCGTTTAGTGTAAAAGAATTAATTGTTAGGATTCACAATCAATTGCAAATGCTAAATCTGAATGGATTCACAAAAATCAATGATCAATCAGAGGAAATTCAATTGGGGAATATTCATTTTCTTCCTCGAAAATTTGAATTGATCTCACAGGAAACCCCTATCAAACTCTCCTCTCGAGAGTCTCAAATATTAAATATTCTTGCTGCACATAAAAATCAAACAGTGGAACGTAAACAGCTTTTAATGAGCGTTTGGGGTGACGATTCCTATTTTAATTCCCGTAATTTGGATGTGTATATTCGCAAACTACGCCATCATCTTTCGATAGATTCTCGCATTGAAATTTTAACGCTCAAGGGTGTAGGTTATCATTTTATTGTGCCTGAATAATAAATAATCCATTTAGATTTTATTTAATGCTCGCTTTATCAATAAAATTTCGCTTTGCGTAGATATTGTTTTTATTTAGCTATATTTTTAAGAAATTAGCTTCTTAAAAATAACAGTCATGAAAAAAATATATGTGCTTATACTATTCTTATTCATTTTTTTGATGAGTGCAAATGCGCAAGATTCAAAAAGTTTCAATGATAGACGTGAATCCGTAATGAAAGGGATGGAGAATGGTGTTTGTTTAATTTATGCGAAGGATAACAAAAACGAACTGAACAATAATTTTTACTATTTAACGGGTTTAAGAGATACTTCTGCCATCTTATTGTTGTGCCCTAATCATCAACCTCAATCGATGATTTTTACTAGGAAATACAAAAATATTGAGTTTATGAAAACCGAAAAAATGGCAATTTATCCTCTTTCTGATTTTGCTCGCCAATCGTTTCGATTAATTGCGAATACTTCGAGATTATGGGTTTCATTTATAGACTTAGGTAGAATCCAGGATTTTTGGTTTTTAGTCAATTCAAAAAAGGGAATTTTAAATTACGAAATTTTACTTTATAAGTTACGTGAAATCAAGGATGCCAACGAACAGAAATTAATAAAGAAGGCAGTTGATATTACGGCCAATACACTCAAAGAAGTATTTGTTTTGCTTAAAGATGGAATGATTGAGAATGACATTCTTAAAATCATCGATAAAAACCAAAAAGCCAAAGGTGCTGATGAGACATCATTTATGCAGGCAGGTTCAGGTGTTAATGGAACACAAGTTCATGCTGAACCTTCGGATAAAGCTATTCGCGATGGAGAATTAATTGTATTTGATGTAGGGGCTTATTATGAGAACTACACTTCAGATATCAGTCGTACAGTGCCAGTGAATGGTAAATTCACAAAAGCACAAAAACAAATTTATACGATTGTATTAGATGCTCAAAAAGCGGCTATTGAAAAAATGCTAGCCGGGGTTTCAATGCGTGAAGTTCAAAAAATTGTTGAAGATAAATTAACTCAAGGACTATTTGATATTGGCTTGATAACGGATATCAATAATCAATGGCAAAGAAGTTTGTATTTAATACACCCTTATTACCACTATATTGGGCTTGATATTCATGATTATTATTCAATAATGGCTGCAGAGCTAGACGAAAAAAAATACCTTGTTGGAAGTGTCATGACTATGGAGCCCGGTTTATATTTTCCTCCGAATTTATTAGACCAAAAACCGCAAAGAGCTGGCAATCTCAGCAATGAAGAATTTGAATCTTTTGTGCAAAAAACACGTCCAGTGTTTAACAAATATAAAAATATTGGTGTTCGTATAGAGGATGATATTTTAATAACTAAGGAAGGAAATGTTGTTTTAAGTGCCTCATTACCAAAAGAAATTAAGGATATTGAGAGGATGATGAAGGCTAAATAACGATTCTTAATATTTTATAGAATATTTTTAACTCTTCCGATATCACCACTTTCTAACTCTACTTTAATACCATGAGTATGATTGGCTGATTTGGTTAAGATTCGCTTAATGATTCCGGTGGTTAAAGCTCCTGATCGTTGATCCTTTTTTAAAACAATTTCTACCGATTGCCCTATTTTAATATCTGTTCTATTTCTTCCGTCCTGCATGATTTTTAGAATTGTTTTATAATATAAAAGAATAATAAGCTCTAAATAACGTATATATCCTATAATTTATTAGGTTTGCACAAAATTAAATTAACAGATTGTATGAAAAAAACATTCTTACTAGTATTCTTACTGATAATGGGTTTAACTTCATGTTTAAAAGATGAAGGTGTGTATGAATCCTATGAAAATCAACTTGCTATTGATATTGATAAGATCACCACTTATCTTAGCGAACATAATCTAACAGCTGAAGTTTTAGCATCGGGAGTGCATTACATTATTGAAGAAGAAGGAACTGATCCCCATCCTACAATAAATTCGATTGTGGAGGTTCAGTATGTGGGTACATTTTTAGACGGAAGCGAATTTGATAGTGGCACAATTGATGGCTATCAGTTGGGGAGCCTTATTCCAGGTTGGCAACTAGGCCTTCAATTATTTGGAGTAGGTGGTCATGGAAAATTATTTATTCCATCTGGTTTAGGATATGGTCCAGCTGGTCGTACTACAATTCCTGCTAATGCAGTTTTGATTTTTGACATTAGCTTACTAAGTGTTAGCGAAAATAACTAGTCTACTATTCACTAGTCTATTGGGCCTTAATTTTATTAAGGCCTTTTTTTGTATTCTTACCAAATGGTTTTTTTATCAAATTAGTCTACCAAGGTCTTATTCAATTGAGAAATATTTTATTGTAATTTTGCATATATGATTTACCCACGGAATTTTGAGAAGAAAATTGGTTTTGATATTATAAGGGAGAGACTTGTTAGTTTATGCATGAGTCCTCTGGGTGAAAAATATGTCGAAACCATCCGTTTCCTCAAGCAGGCCGATCAGATTGAAAAATTATTGAATCAGGTGAATGAGTTTAAAGAAATTCTTTCATTTGCTGAAGCCTTCCCTTCTCAAGATTATTTTGATGTTACCTATGAATTGAGGCGCATCCGAATCCCCGGAACAATGATTGAAATGGCCTCCCTTTTCGATTTAAAATCATCATTGACGACTATTTTTGAGATCATTCATTTCTTTAAGAAAACAGAAGAAGAACAATTTCCAGAGATCAAAGAGTTGGTTGCCAATGTTCATTTAGATGCCTCCATTATCAAACGTATTGATGCCATAGTGGATGATAAGGGCAAGATTAAAGATAATGCTTCCGCGGAGCTTAAAGAAATCAGATCGGCTTTGATTAAGAAGCATGCAAGTATCGATCGACAGATTAGTAAGTCCCTAAAATTAGCTAAAAAAGAGGGTTGGACAGCTGGAGATGTCGAGCCCACTTTACGAAACAATCGATTGGTGATTCCTGTGGGAGCCAGTCACAAGAGGCAATTAAAAGGATTTATCCACGATGAATCGGCCACTGGCCAAACGGTCTATATTGAACCCATAGAAATTTTTGACACCAATAATGAAATTCGAGAATTAGAAAATGCAGAGCGACGAGAGATCATTAAAATATTGACACTTTTTACTGATTTTTTGAGACCTCAATTGGATAATCTTTTAATGGCCTATCGTTTGTTGGGGCAAATTGATTTTATTCGGGCGAAAGCCAGATTTGCTTTGGAAGTTGAAGCATATAAGCCTGTTTTGTTTGATAAGCCCTGGGTGAATTGGGTCAATGCAAAACACCCCTTACTTTTTCTAAATCTTAAAGAACAAAAGAGAGAGATTGTCCCCTTAACATTAAGGTTAGATGAACACGAACGAATTCTCATCGTCTCAGGTCCAAATGCTGGAGGGAAATCGGTATGTTTAAAAACGCTTGGGCTGAACCAATATATGATTCAATGTGGTTTGCTTCCAGCTTTGGATGAGGTTTCTGAAGTGGGTGTTTTTGATAAATTATTTATCGATATTGGCGATGAGCAATCGCTCGAAAACGATCTCAGTACCTATAGTTCTCATCTTTTAAATATCAAGCATTTTGTATTAAATGCCGATGAAAAAACCCTCTTTATGATTGATGAGTTTGGTACGGGTACCGAACCTCAATTGGGGGGCGCTATCGCCGAAGCTTCATTGGAAATGATTAACCAAAAAGGAGCCTATGGCGTTATCACCACTCATTATGCCAATCTTAAATTATTAGCCGATCATCAGGAAGGGATTATCAATGGCGCCATGCTTTTCGATACCAAAGAAATTAAGCCTTTGTATCAATTAAGTGTTGGTAAGCCAGGGAGTTCGTTTGCTTTTGAGATAGCCCGAAATATTGGTTTCCCGAAAGCTATTCTAAAAAATGCTGTAAAAAAAACAGGAAAAACGCAATTAGATTTCGATCAGCAATTGCAGCAATTAGAAGTTGATAAACAGGAGATTCAAAAGAAGGAAGAACAGCTAAGGGTGGCGGATGAGTTTCTGAAAGAAATAACGGAGAAATATGAGGCTTTGCTGCTAAAAACGGAGACCTCAAAGAATGAAATTATTAGTAAAGCCAAAGGCGAAGCCACCAATTTATTGGATGGCACTAATAAATTGATTGAACGGACTATTCGAGAAATTAAAGAGGCTGGTGCTGAGAAAGAAAAGACGAGAAAACTTCGGACTGAACTGCAAGATAAATCGGCAGAACTTAAGAAAACGACTGATGTAATGCCTCCCATAAAGACTAAAACAAAGGAGGATTTTGCACCAACAAAAAAGCAACATATTGTTGATAATAGTCCATTGAAAGTAGGGGATAATGTAAAAGTTGAAGGCCAAGACACCATTGGTGAAATTATGGAGGTTTCGGGAAAAGATGTACTCATATCATTTAATTCTATCCAATTCAGAACACAAATATGTAAAATTCAAAAAGTAAGCCGCAAGCTTGCTAAAAAGGAGTCACGGAAAAGCCAATCAGGCTATTCAAATATTATGAATGACATCAACGAAAAAATGGCCAATTTTAAACTATCCATTGATGTTAGAGGGAAAAGAGGGGAGGAGGCAATGACTGAGGTTCAACGTTATATTGATGAAGCCATTCTGTTGAATGTAAAAGATGTTAATATTCTGCATGGCAAAGGGAATGGGATTTTGCGTAAAATAATCAGAGAGTATTTGTCTTCTGTAAGTGAAATTCAATCCTTTCGTGATCAGGATGTTGAGTTTGGTGGTGATGGAATTACGTTAGTGAAATTTAGATAATCTAGTTTTTTAATGAATGTCTGTTGAAATAAAATATCTAGAAATGTCTATATTTGCATATATAAACAAACTATAATGAGCGAAGATCAAAAGGAAGCAAAAGAACAAAAAACAATTGTACAGAAAATAGCAAAATATTTTCCCCTTATAAGCATTCTTGGTTTAGTGTTAGGAGCTATTGGCGGTTATCTATATTATGCTCAAATTGGCTGTGAAAGCGGCACTTGTGCCATTACTTCCAATCCTTGGAAGAGTACACTTTGGGGAGCTTTGATGGGTTATTTGCTTTTTGATATGTTCCATCGCAAACCAAAAGTGAAGAAAGAATCATAGGGTTTTTAAATCTTCTTTTAACTTTTTAGTGAGCGAATTCACAACCAAATCATATGAGTGATCGATCCATTCAACAATCAATTGATCGGAAAGAGTTCC
>JBFFMB010000099.1:0-6274 GCA_041554455.1 Bacteroidales bacterium | reverse complement strand
TTTCCGTCTTTATCTAAAGATACGATGCCACCTTCACCCCCTTGTGATTTTAACTTTTCATTGACCACATAATTGGCTGATTGTTCTAAACTCCAGCCTTTGTATTCCATTAAAGCGGAAATATCATAAGCCACAACATTTCGGATAAAAAATTCACCATGACCCGTAGATGAAACCCCACAGGTTTTATTGTTGGCATAGGTGCCAGCGCCAATAATTGGAGAATCTCCAATGCGCCCCCACATTTTCATCATCATGCCTCCGGTAGAGGTGCCAGCGGCGATATTTCCTTTTTTATCAAGCGCAACACAACCTACGGTTCCATGCTTTTTATTGGCTTCTTCTTCCTTAGATTCTTGTTTTGCTTTCATGCGGAGGTAAGAATTCCATCGTCTTTCACTTTTAAAATAGGAGGGGTCAACAATTTCTAATCCTTGTTGTTTAGCAAAAATTTCTGCTCCTTCGCGAGCCATCATCACATGCTTGGATTTTTCCATGACCATACGTGCCGCAGAAATAGGATTCTTAATGGTTTTTACTCCGGCTACTGCTCCGGCCATTAAATGGCGTCCATCCATAATAGAGGCATCCATTTCATTTTCTCCGGCTTCAGTATAAACGGCACCTTTACCCGCATTGAATAAGGGAGAGTCTTCCATGATATGGATGGTGGCTTCAACAGCATCTAAACTACTTCCTCCTTTTTTGAGAATCGCTTCCCCGGCATTCAACGCTTCTTGCATTTTTTCGATATAAGCCGCTTCCTTTTCAGGAGTCATGTTTTCCTTTAAAATGGTTCCTGCTCCACCGTGAATCACAATAGCATATTCAGGTTTTTCGATTTGTTTTGGAGATTCGGTACAAGCAGCCATTCCTACAGCAATCATTACTAGAGAGAGAAGATTTCTGAGTGTTTTCATGGTTTTATTTTTTATTGATGGAAGCTGAGCGGAGTCGAAATATTATTTCACAACAGTTCCCAAAATTTCTTTAATATCAATGATTCCAAATAGATGAGAGGCCGTAAGCAATATCACAGCGACTATCACCCATTTTACAAAATGAACCCCTTTTTTAACGGCCAAACGGGAAGCAATAAATGCCCCAATAAATGTTCCAATGGTAAGGGTCAATCCATAAGCCCAATTGATTTGATCGTTCATGATGAAAATAATCAGCGTGAAAGGAGTATAGAGTAATACGATCAAAACCTTCATGGCATTGGTTTTAACCAAATCGTAACCAACACCCAATACGATTCCTGCGATCAAAAAATAACCAACACCAAGCTGAATAAATCCCCCATACATCCCGATGAAAAAGAAGATGATGACTTGCCAAAAGTTAACTTTCTTTTCGCTTAACTCCTTATTTCCATAGATAAATCGTTGGGGATTAAAAAAGGTAAATATGAGCATTACCAACATGATAATGGCGATGGCTTTTTCAAATATTTCTTCATTGATATCAACCGCAATCCAAGCACCTATTAAAGATCCAATTACTGCTGGAATTGCTAACAATAATCCTTTCTTGACTTCTAATACCTTCTGTTGTTTGAAACTGGCAACAGCTGTAATATTTTGAACCAAAATTCCAATTCGATTCGTGCCATTGGCCACATTGGCTGGTAATCCTAACAACATCAATACAGATAAAGAGATAATGGAGCCCCCACCAGCCAAGGTGTTGATAAATCCAACCAAAATCCCTGAAACAATCAATGCTATAATTTCGATAGCGCTCATAAAATAATTTTAGTTCTGAATGAATGTTGGTTTTATTTTCTTTCCAAAAACCCGTATGATAATGTAAAGTATAACAAAGCCAAGAGGGATTAAGATCCACGAGGAAATACCATAAGCAGCGGGTAATGTCCCAATAAAAATAGCAACTCCACCTACCGTTAAGGCATAGGGTAATTGCGTCCGAACATGTTCGATGTGATTACAATTACTTGCCAAAGAACTTAAAATAGTTGTGTCAGAAATTGGTGAACAATGGTCCCCCAAAACTGATCCGGCTAATACTGCCGAAACTACATTATGAAATATAGACATGGAAGTTCCATAGTCCAAGCCGCTATCTTTTGAGATCAACCAGGTGGCAGGTAAAAGCAAAGGATATAAAATGGCCATGGTTCCCCAGGATGAGCCTGTTGAAAAGGCAACCAAAGCGGCCAAGATAAAGGTCAGTGTGGGTACTAGCTGTGGCGACAAAGAGAAAGCCAACATATTTTGTGAGATAAAATCAGCAGTATGCAGATGTTGAGTCACTAAGGCGATGGACCAAGCCAACACCAAAATAATGACAGCTGTTAACATGGTTCGGAAACCATTGACCAAACTATCGATCACTCCCTTCAGATTTAAGATTCGCTGTGAAAGCGTTAAGCCTACAGCAACCAATACACCTGAAATGGACGACCATAAAAGGGCCGTATAAGAATCGGCATTCCCAATAATGGTAGATATTTTTTTTGAGAAACTTAGATCAACGCTATCCCAAACACTTTGATCCCAACCGGTTGAAAGCAGTCCTGTAAAGGTTCCGAAGATAATGACCAGAACAGGAATAACCGCATTGAAACCCCTTGCTTTAATTTTTTCATCAACCTCCAATTCGTTTATTTTATTGGAGAAGCCTTCACTTTCATCTGATTGCACCCCTTCTTTTCGGGCTTTGCATTCGGCTGTATACATAGGGCCATAATCTCTCCGATTATAAACCAGTATTAAAATAAAACCAAGGGTGAAGATAGGATAGAAGGAATAAGCCAATGAATTGATAAAAACAGTATAGGCACTTTCGTCCAATCCGAGGGTATTGATACCGGATTGAATATAACTTAATTCGGCACCAATCCATGTGGTAACAAAGGCAATGGCAGCCACAGGAGCCGCTGTTGAATCCACAAGATAGGCTAGTTTTTCGCGTGATATACGAAGTCGATCGGTAACGGGTCGCATGGTATTTCCAACCACTAAAGTGTTGGCATAATCGTCGAAGAAAATAGCCACCCCAAGAATCCATGTTATAAATTGCCCTGATCGAGCACTATTGGCGTAACGCGATAAAACAGCAACGACTCCTTTCATTCCACCGTTTTTGGTGATCAGGTTGACCATCCCACCAATCAGCATGGAAAAGACAATAATGGATAAATGCCCTTTATCAGACATCGAGTCAATAATATAGGTATCAATAATGGCAAACAAACCTTGAAAAATGGCAATGAAAAAGGAGCTTCCTTGATAATAATAGATAATGGTTGTTCCCACTAAAATTCCAACAAATAAAGCAGAAAAAACTTCCCGAATAATAAGCGCCATCATAATGGCAATAAGAGGGGGTAATATTGACATCCATAAAGGAATGGGGGTAACGTTTTTCTTAAAACTACTGTCCCCCAATTGTATATAAACGGCTTGTTTTTTTTGAAATGTATGTTTTAGAATGAGTTCATTTCCCTCAAAATCGGGAGTGATTTCTTTGCCATTGATTAAAAATGAAGGGGGACTTTCCTGATAAACCTTACGTAAACTATCACTGAGAATGATTTTTATTTTACAAGGAACCTTTTGAACAATAATGGAAGGGAACTCAATTTTAGTTTTCTCAATGCTTTCTTCGGCTTTTATTTCAGACACTTGAAAAAATCCAAGCAGTAAGGCAATCAACGAAATTAGTATAAGTCTTTTACGCACAGAATATTTTTTTACGTAAAAATAAGGAATTCTGCGAAAGCACAAAATGATTTAGATAAAGGATGAGAATTTATGGATGAACCTTAATTGGGAATAGAAAAATTACCTCTAAAAATAGTTGACATTTAGTAGACATTCAATAGACATACAATGGGAATACGATTGTAATATAATTGTTTTTTGATATTTGAGTTTTGGAGCTTTTAATAATTGTCACATTATCAAATGATCTCATTTCCAAATTGTCTTATTGTCCTTCGTATTTTTCCACTTCTTCGTTGAAGTAAACCAATTCAATGCCCACTTCTTTAAACATCTGTTCTGATTCAGCAGCGGCATGGTATTTTTTCTCACAAACAACTCGAACAATTCCACAATTGATGATAAGCATCGCACATGTACGACAGGGGGTCATGCGGCAATACAAGGTTGAATCATCCAAAGCGATTCCCAATTTAGCGGCTTGACAAATGGCGTTTTGTTCGGCGTGTACGGTTCGAACACAATGTTGGGTAATCGTGCCATCTTCGTGATAAACCTTTTTGAAAAAATGACCTACTTCATCGCAATGGGGGAGGCCTTTTGGAGAACCCACATAGCCCGTTACCAATATCTGTTTATTGTGAACAATCACACAACCACTTCGTCCACGATCGCAAGTTGCACGTTTGGAAACGGCATTGGCCAACTCCATAAAATATTCATCCCAACTAGGTCGTATATGCTTTTGTTCAGTCATTTTATTTGTTTTCAATTTGAACTAAAATTTCTTCTATTTGCTCATTTAATTCAGAGATGCAACCATCATTTTCTAAAATAAAATCAGCCATTTCCCGGCATTTCATGAGGTTTTGTTTGTTGGGATCAGCCGATTGCATTTCGCGTTTTTCGTTGGCTTGAAAGGTTTCGAAATCTACATTATCTGTTGACGAATTGCGAATCTGTATTCGTTCATATCTGGTTTTAGGATTAGCATCAACCGCAAAGAGATAAAAATTTCCTTTGCTTTGTAAAAGCTCTACTTCGCCGGGAGTCCGCAGGCTTTCGATAACACTATTTTTACCTGATCGTATTGCTTTTTCATACAATTGTTCCGCAATATAAGCTGGCGAATGTTGTGCACGAAGATCGTTAGCAACAGCCGTCATGCTGTCGCGATCAACGACAAGTCCGCGTCGTTTAATTTCTTCCGTGATAAAAGCCCGAACCGAAAAATGTTTAAATCCTTTTTCTTCAGTCAGGTAATCTACGATAGTTCCTTTTCCGGCACCCAGGGTGCCTGTTATTCCTATTATTAACATAAAGCAAATTTAGTTAAAAGAATTTTGCGAATGAATGGATTGATTGAAATTAATTAGGATTTAATTGACTGATATTTGATTGTCATACGATTGTAAATCAATTGTTATACAGTAGATATACAATGGTAATACGGTTGTGATTTGTTTTTTGGAGTTTATTTGAGCTTTGTTGTTTGAGATTTGGAGCTTATTTAAAGAACAGCATTGACAGATAATGCACCACTTCGGATGATGGACTGACCTCTCCCGAATGCCCTCTTTTTAAGATTTGTGTTTTTATGTTTGGAGAAATTAATTTTGAATATTCAATTAATGTCATGATGGGTCCAAAGCCACAAATACTCAACTTATTTTTGTGTACTTCTTTCTCGATGGTTTTAGTATCAAACTTCTGAATGGATTTAACTACAGGATTATCTTGTTCATGGCCTTTTTGTGGACTTACAAAATGGGAGAAGTCAGAGGAGGCAATTAGTAGTATTTCTTTATTCAGTTTTTGATTGACCCGAAAAATTTCATCTGCTATACGTTTTGCATTTGTACTATTTTGTACCGAAAGCGTAATGGGTAAAATCTTGAATTCATAATCCAATACATATTGTAAAAAGGGAAGCATGATTTCTCCCGAGTGCTCAAATTGATGAGCCATGCTGTTTTTTGGGAATTCTAGCAATTGCATAAATTCATGATCCAAGACAGTCTTTCTTAACACCCCTTCCCATTCAAAATTATCATCCAAGGAAATGGCATCGCCATAGCCCGTATGATTAGGGTTGACGATTATGATTGTATCAATTTTTTTGGGATAATTCTTAAGGATCTCAAAAAAGTGAATGGCTTGATAACCCGAATACATGAATCCAGCATGGGGAACAATGCCCCCAACAATTTGCTGTTCTGCCAAGGAATAATCAATTTTCGATTTTTCGGATAGCAGAACTTGCTCGTATAATTTTGCGAGTTCTTTTTTATGCGCCGGGTAAAATCGTCCGGCAAAAGCTGCCTTACGGATTTTCATTTTTAATGAATAGATTAGGTTTTAAAATGGTAATAAATGAATCATCCCCTGAACAATCTCTCCTGTTTCCTGATTCAGTTCTGATCCAAACATAGAATGTGGAATCGAATAAATTAGCAATAAAACAATGGAGGCTATGATTGTATAAATGGGTCTTGCTTTTTTCCTGTTCATAGCTACTGCCAGTATCCAAAAAACAAAAGCAAAAAGTGTTTTATTATCGGTTAAATCCCAACCAAAAGGAACAC
>JBFFMB010000098.1:0-6282 GCA_041554455.1 Bacteroidales bacterium | reverse complement strand
TTTCTATTTTTTCTCTTTCAATTTCATTCATTTTCTCAAAATATTTCGGAGGAAAGACTTGTTGATTGGTCGGTTGCAGGTTTGATTGAAGCCATTCCTGAGCCGACGACTTTACTCAATGTAACTAATTATGGATTGCTTGGAGATAGTCTAACTGACAATTATACAAGCTTTCAAATAGCTCTTGCTGCTTTAAATGGTGGCGCAGGAGTTTTGTATTTCCCAGAAGGCAAGTATAGCTTTCGCAGCCCATTGCAAATTCCTTCAGGGGTCATTCTTCGGGGAGAAAGCTCAGAAAGGACTAAATTGTTTTTTGATTTAGGAGGAAATTCTTCGCATTGTATAGAGATTTCAAACCCCCAATCTGAGGATTTCATAAGGATCTATTCTGGTTTTGGAAAAGGATCAGATACCCTAATTCTTCGATCACAATTGGATTTTGGTACCGATGAATTTGCAGAAATCAGACAAGAAAATGGGAATTGGGACACCAAACCTGCTGAATGGGCAGAAAAAGTGGTGGGACAGATCTTAAAAATTCAACATCAAAATGGGGATACATTGTTTTTAGAAAACCCTCTCCGTTTGGATTACGATACTGCTTTGAGCTTGGAGATTCGACGAATTGTACCACTAAGCAATGTCAGTATAGAATGCTTGACTATTGAGCGTATAGACGAGCCTATTTCGGCTGGATCAAATATATATTTTGAATATGCAGCCAATTGTCAGGTCAAAGGAGTTGAAAGCAATGTGAGTTCGGGTGCTCATATATATATGAGATCCAGTACAAATATTTTAATTGAAGGGTGTTTTATTCATCATTCGATTTATTATAATGGTTCAGGAACCAATGGTTATGGTGTGTTAATTGACAACCATAGTGGGGAATGTTTAATTCAAAACAATATTTTTTGGTTTTTGCGTCATGCTATGATGCTTAAAGCTGGTGCAAATGGGAATGTGTTTGGATACAACTATTCTATTGAACCCAACCGATCAGAGGCTTTCTCAACCTTAAGTGGCGATATTTCTTTGCATGGACATTTTGCCTACTCAAATTTATTTGAAGGCAATGTTGTGCAGAATATAATTATTGATCATTATTGGGGACCCGCTGGCCCTTATAATGCATTCTTTCGTAATCGTGTTGAATTGTTTGGGATTATATTTACCAATGATGAATTGCTTGAAACAGACAAACAAACGATTATTGGAAATGAAATTACAAACTTTAGTTATCCTTATGGTCAATACACGCTTTCTGGAGAGAATCATTTTGAATATGGGAATAATCATAGGGGAATTGTGACTCCCGTTTCCACAAATGTTGTCAGCGTGAATTCATACTACCTGAATGAAGCGCCTAATTTCTGGGACGAGGATTTAATCTGGCCATCGATTGGATATCCCAATGCCCTGAATCAGTATAAAATACCAGCACAAACTCGTTATGAAAACGGTATGCCATATACAATTTGTTCTGGGAGCTCAACATCCAATGATTCCCCAGAATCAGACTTGGTAGGATCTCTCCGGATCGTGCCTAATCCATTTAAAGACAGTATTAAAATCCAATTGGTATTAGATGAGCCAATGAATATTTCTGTTGAGATTTCGGATTTAAATGCTAAAATTGTTTTTCAAAAACAAATAAATAATGTTGATGGATCCATCTATCTAAGCGAAGGTCTTGCTTCCATTCCTTCCGGTATTTATATACTTAGCCTTCGATTTATGGGGTCTACAATTAGCCGTAAAATTATAAAATATTAGTACATTTGAGTATGGAAATTAAGCGCCCCACTCTCCTTATTAATACTCAAAAATGTAAGAATAACATTCGAAAAATGGCTAATAAAGCCAAAAGGAGTGGAGTTGATTTTCGGCCGCATTTCAAAACACATCAATCTCATGAGATCGCCCATTGGTTTCGTGAATTGGGAGTAGATCAGATTACGGTTTCTTCTGTTACGATGGCTCAGTATTTTGCGTTGGATGGATGGAAAGATATTACTATCGCATTTCCACTGAATATTTTAGAAATAGATGATGTGAATGAATTGGCACAATCAATCAGTCTGAATATTTTGCTTGAATCCAAAAATACGCTTCTGTTTGCGGAAGAAAATTTAAAATCAGAGGTAGGTGTTTTTCTAAAGATTGATGCCGGTTACCATCGGACGGGTATTCCTATTGAAAATACAAATGAAATTGATGAGTTGATGCATTGTTTTTCAGGGATGAGAAAATGCCATTTTAAAGGTTTGTTGGTACATAACGGGCATAGTTATCAAGCAATTTCTAAAAAGGAAGTTGAGAACATTCATTTTGATGCCCTTGCAAAAATGCAAGCATTGAAATGTAAATATATTCAGGACTATCCTAATCTCATTCTTTCGTTTGGAGATACGCCATCCATGAGTGTTGTGAATAATTTTGAAGGGCTTGATGAAATTCGACCGGGTAATTTTGTGTTTTACGATTTGATGCAATCACAGATAGGGGTTTGCACCGAAGAAGAAATAGCTATAGTTATGGCTTGTCCAGTTGTGGCTAAACATATTGAACGGAATCAAATTGTCATTTATGGAGGGGCTGTCCATCTTTCAAAAGAATCCGTAGTGATTAATAATCAAGTTGTTTTTGGAAAATTGGTTTTTCTTGAAAATAATCAGTGGATTGTTCCTTCTCAATCTTATTATTTATGTTCTCTTTCTCAGGAACATGGCATTGTACAATTAGATGAAGAAACAATGCCAAAAATTGAGCTTGGTCAAATTGTTGGGATACTTCCTGTTCATTCTTGCTTAAGTGCCGATTTGCAAAACTCGTTTGTTACAGAATCTTCCCAAATTCTTCTAAAAACCCATATTTAAAAAACTACTTATCCCCTTTAAAGAAGCTTGTTTCATTAAGCGAATAGGCTCCAAAAAATAGAACATATTCCATATATGGGAATATATCTTGTCAATCAATATTTTTTAAAGCGCTGTAATACAATGCAATACGACTTTATTTGTCATTTGGTATATCTCTTGTCTTAAGTATTCGAAACCGAAAAAAGCAAGGATTAAAAATCAAAAAAATAAAGTCATGAAAAAATCAATCTTGTTACTTCTCATTTTGACCGCGATATTTCTAATATCCTGTCAAAAATTTGAAACTGTTGTTGATGATACACCTGATACCCCAGTTGATAATCAAACCACTACTGCCATTACGAAAATGTCGGATCTCGTTATTAGTGAAGATTTTGATTGGAGTATGATTAAAACTATGGATGTTGAAATCACCATTCCTAATGAAGCAAATCGTCAGATTACACGAATTTTTTCATTGGATAGAAGCAAAATGTATTTTAACGGTTATCCAGAAGACAACTCTAATATTTTAAAAACAAGAGTCACTTTTCCTACTTATGTTGAAAATGTTTTGGTTGAATATGGAAACGGCTCAAATGGAATCGTTGTTAATATTGCTGGAAAACAGACAAGCCTAATAGCTGATTTGAATTCTACAATCAAAAGTACATGGGCTCTTCATACAACAGCTACACAAAGTATTTATAAAACAACTCCTTCTTGTGATGTTGACCTAAGTGGTACATACGGAGCTATTTCTATAGAAGATGGAGAAATCTATTGCATAGCCGAAGGAACTACCGTAACAACTGGAGATATTACGTTTAATGGTGGTACTTTAAATGTAAAAGGCGAATTGATTGTAAATGGAAAAATTAAGGTTCAAGGGAATAAGGGTGGATATCTTTATATTACTTCTGTAGGTTCTATAAATGCTGATCAAATTCTGTTTACACATTTTGATGAGTTTATTAATTATGGTACAGTTACTGAAACGAGTAATGGCGGACCATCTGTTGCTGCAGATGTTCTTTTTGAAAATCACGGAACAATGAATTGTAATGGTATCGTAAACCAATCTGAAGATTTTTTGAATACAGGTATTATGAATGTTGAAGGACAGTTTAATAATAATGGTATTGGAACTAACGAAGGAACCATTTATGTCACTGGCCCTAATGGACATTTTAACAATACAGGTAATCCAAGCGTTAAATTTTATAATTATTGTGCAATATATGTTGAACAACATTTCAACAACAATTCAAAATTCTATCACTATGGTTATATAGAAGTCGATAAAAAAACGAATATTACTGGAAGCGGAAATACATTTTTCGAAATGGGAAAATACAGTTTGGTTGTTACTGAAGATCTTCAAATAAGTGGAGAAGTCTTTGGCCCAGATGAAAATGGAGCAAAATTTAAAGTAGCCGTTGAAACAAAACTTACTGGGGCTACTAATATGACTGGATATATTCAAATTTGTGATGCCGATGGAACGATTGAAGTAAATAATGGAACATTAGGTGCAAATGTTAATTTCGGTTGTGATCTTGAAATTCCATCAAACGATTGTAATCCTGGTGACGAACCACCAATTGATCCTCCAGATCCTCCAGACACTGAAACATTTGAAGGTACATTGGCCTATGAAGATTTATGGCCTGGTAAAGGTGATTATGATATTAACGACTTAGTTGTTGAATATGATTTCGATATTAGCAAAAATGCACAAGAAAAAGTAGAGCATATTACGGCTAGTTTCATGATCAGAGCGTTTGGCGCAACTTTACACAATGGGTTTGGATTTACATTCCCCAATGTTGATCCTTCGGATATTGTAAGTGTAACTGGTTATGATATTGCTTCAGGTTCAGTATATAATATGGCTGCCAATGGAACAGAAATTGGAGCTTCAGCTGCTACATTTATTGTGGTTGATGATCCTTATAGAGTGATGACTCATCCAGGTGTAGGAATTGGTGTTAATACAGATCCTTTTGCACCTTATGTAAGCCCTGTAACTTTGGTACTTGAAATTGAATTTGTACCAGGAGCTGTAACTTACAGTCAATTGGACATTGGTAGCTTCAATCCATTCATAGTGAAAGATCAGGATCGAGGAATAGAAATTCACTTACCAAATTATAAAAATACTGAATTGGCTGATGTGTCACATTTTGGAACCTGGGAAGATGATACTAATCCTCCGGATAAATATTATTTAACACAAGACAATTTACCATGGGGAATTCATATTCCTGAAAGATTTGATTATCCTGTAGAAAGACAACTCATTTTAGGAGCCTATTATCATTTTGCAGAATGGGCACAAGGCGATGGTACAGTTTATGCCGACTGGTATAAAGACTTACCTGGGTATCGCAATGCAAGTGTGATTTATTAATACAAAGGAAAAAAGGCTCCGAATTTTCGGAGCCTTTTTTTTATTTTAATGATTCCTATGAAAGGCCTTCTTTCATGATCACACCTTTATTCTTTTTCCCATCAATTTTAACAATCAGTGGTTTTTTAAAACGGATGTGTCGAATGAATTCATCTTCGTAAATAGCTTTATGTTTTGAGAGATAACTCAAATTATAGAAGCCGTCATTTATGTATGGATTGATTGTAAAATAACCCACTCTGAAAGAAGTCAAATTTTGAAAAAAGTGAGTGCCCTGACTTGGGTCAATACGATAATTTTCTAAGCCGGATTCGACAATGACACGAGCCGCAGAAATTTGTGGCCATTTAACGGGTATTCCCAGCCAATGATCACTTGAACCCCACCGGCCCGGACCTACCAATATATATTGACGGTTCTCTTTAAGGAATTTATCGTTGATTTCACCAACCCTAACAGCTATTTCTTGGTTTCTTGCCGAATCGAAAGACTCAGGTTTTACATAAACAAAATCATATAGATTATTAATGATACCATTGCCCAGTGCAATATTGGTTGAGATAATGGTTTCTTTAGTTTCAATTTTTGAAAGATCTTCGCTAATGGTTTCATTGTTATCGACAATAGGTCGAATTTGAAGAAGATTAAAAATTTGAGGCTCGCCTTTAGGGGTGCTTAGTTCTACGGCAAATTCTATTTCAATCGGTTTGCCCATTTCTTTTTGTCCTATTCTCAAAATATCTTCTAATATTTTGGCAAGAGGGAAGGTTTCATGTTTTAATATGTTTGAAAAAGTAATCAGTTTTTTCCCTTCATAATTTCCACCATCGCGAATAATGTCGTTCTGAAAATCATAAGTTGAGGCAATGTGTTTAATTGAGCCATCTTTTTCAGCCTCTTTTATTTTCAATGATTTTAAATTATTTGCATCATCAATGTTTGATTTGAAATGCAAAGGATCAAGGTCTAGTGCAAAAAACGTTTTTTGGGTTTGTTGCAAAGCCATTT
>JBFFMB010000097.1:0-6284 GCA_041554455.1 Bacteroidales bacterium | reverse complement strand
ATTTTACTTCCGAAAAAGCAAATTTTGTTTCATCTGTGCAATATACATAGTCGCAGGCTGCGAGTAGTCCGTTGGCTCCACCGATGGCAGCACCTTGAACAACGGCAATCGTTGGCTTTTTGCATGTATAAATGACGTTGAAAGCTTTTGCTAATTTCAAGCTATCCTGATAGTTTTCTTCGAAACCAAATTCAGCGATGCCTTTCATATAATTGAGGTCGGCACCTGCACAAAATGATTTTCCACGACCACGTAAAACAGCTATGCGGACTTCCTTCATTTCATTAATTGTTTGGTAACAATCAATGATTTCAGCAATCATTTCGGCGTTCATGGCATTGTGCTTTTCAGGGCGATTCAACCAAAGGGTACCAATATTATCAATGAGTTCGAATTCTATATTTTGAAATGTTTTCATAGCTGTGATTTAGTTAAGATTACATTCTGAAAACACCAAACTTTTGGTCATCAAACTTTTTGTTCAATGATGATGAAATACCCATAGCTAATACCTGACGAGTATTTACTGGATCAAGGATTCCATCATCCCATAAACGAGCGGTGCTATAGTAGGCAGAACCTTCGTGATCGTATTTTTTCATAATGCCTTCGCGGAGTTTATCAATTTCTTCTTGAGGCATTTCTTGTCCTTTTGCTCTGTATTGATCTTGTTTTACAGTAATTAAAACATTGGCTGCCTGTGGTCCACCCATGACTGAGATTTTAGCATTGGGCCACATAAATAATAAGCGAGGGCCAAAAGCTCTTCCTGCCATTCCATAATTACCTGCACCAAATGATCCACCAAACATGACGGTGAATTTTGGAACATTGGCATTGGACACAGCATGTACTAATTTGGCTCCATCCTTAGCAATCCCTTTACGTTCAAAATCTTTACCAACAATAAAACCGGTAATATTTTGTAAGAATACTAATGGAATTTTACGTGAAGTACAAAGCTCGATAAAGTGCGTTGCTTTGAGGGCTGCTTCAGAAAAAAGGATGCCATTATTTGCAACTATCCCTACGGGGAATCCCATAATGCGAGCAAATCCTGTAACGATTGTTTTTCCATATCTCTCTTTAAATTCATGGAATTTACTTCCATCAACAATGCGTGCAATGATTTCGCGAGGATCTACCATTTTACGAAGATCGATAGGAGCGATTCCATATAATTCTTCTGGATCATAAGCAGGTTCTTCAATGGGAGCTAGGTCCAAAACCTGTCGTTGGCTTTTTTCAAGATTTTCAAAAATATTACGACAAATTTGAAGGGCATGTGTATCGTTATCAGCCATATGATCGGCTACACCCGAAATAGCAGTATGTACTTCGGCACCACCTAATTCTTCAGGAGTGACGATTTCACCAGTAGCCGCTCTAACCAATGGAGGGCCCCCTAAGAAAATGGTTCCCTGATTTTTTACAATGATGGTTTCATCGCTCATCGCAGGAACATAAGCTCCTCCGGCTGTACATGAACCCATCACGATAGCTATCTGAGGAATGCCTTGAGCCGACATCTGTGCTTGATTATAGAATAAACGTCCAAAGTGATCCTTGCCTGGGAATACATTGGCTTGTTCAGGTAGGAATACACCTCCTGAATCAACCATATAAACACAAGGCAAGTGATTTTCGATGGCAATTTCTTGCGCACGCAAATGTTTTTTGATGGTCTCAGTAATGTAAGTACCACCTTTTACAGTTGCATCATTTGCAATGATAATGGTTTCACGTCCTTGAATGACTCCGATACCAGTCACGATTCCAGCAGATGGATGCCCATCATCGAAAATACCATAGGAAGCCAATGAACTCAATTCTAAAAATGGAGTATTGGGGTCGATTAATTTATCGATGCGCTCACGCGCTAATAATTTTCCTCTGGATTTGTGTTTTTCGATAGCCGATTTAGATCCACCTTGAGTGACGTTTTTATGAATCTCTTTGTACTTGCCCAAAAGCTCTAGATAAGCTTTTTTGTTGGCTTTAAACTCGGCTGAGTTTGTGTCGATTTTTGATTCTAGTTTAAACACTTTTCAAGTCTTTTGATGAACATTTTTTTCAAAATAAATACAAATCTATAAATATTTTTGTATTTTTATTCCCAGTTGTTACTCGATTAACAACTCGGTAATGCAATAATAGAGAAAATTTTTCTCTTTTGAAAATTTTCGCTTTGCTAATTGGTTAACAGCTGCTTGCAATTTTTGTTCTTGTTTTATTATCTTCATATCGTGGCAGTAAGCTTAAAAGAAAGAACAATATATGAATTATAACCTAATAAATTATATTAATTATAAATAGATTACACATGATGAATTATCCCAAAAAAGTAACCATCGGAGACATTACAGTTAGAGATGGTTTTCAGCACGAAGAACAATTTATTCCAACCGAAGCTAAGCTTTGGGTTTTAGAACAATTAATATTGGCTGGGTTTAAACATGTTGAAGCAACAAACTTGGGCAATCCAAAAGGGATGCCTCAATTTGCTGATGCAGATAATTTACTAAAAAAACTACATGCCAGTAAAAAAGTAAAACATTTGATGGGTGATGTAAGCGTTACTGCGGTAACCATTCGCGAACGAGCAATTGCTAGAGCCATTGAAGCTAAAAAAGAAGGTTGGGGTCCCGATCGGATTTTAGTCATGGTTTCAACGAGTGAATCTCACCAATTCAAAAATTCAGGTTTAACCATTGAGCAATATTTTAAAATGTGCGAAGAATGGATACCTAAAGCTCATGATGCTGGGATTAAGGTAAATGGAACGGTAAGTACAATTTGGGGCTGCCCAATCGAAGGACCAACCGAAATGTCGAAGGCCATTGATTTTACAAAAAGGTGGTTGGATATTGGTGCCAATGATGTTGAACATGCTGATCATGATGGCTCTGCCTCTCCTGACCGTGTGTATAAATATTATTCTATGTTATTGGATGCTGTTCCAAGACCAGAGAAACATATTGTTCATTTTCACCAAACTCGTGGTTGGGGAATGGCAAATGTTTTAGCTGCATTGCAAGCTGGGATGACTAATTATGAAGCTACTATGGGTGGTATTGGTGGTCAGCCAGCAAACTTTGTAAGTGGTATTCCTGTATCTGGTACAGGGGAGTATTATTATAAAGACCCCAATTTGGTTGGACTGGTTCCAATGGAGGATATGGTTGTGATGATGGATGAAATGGGCATCGATACAGGCTTAGACGTTGATAAAGTATTAGAAATTGGCAGAATGGTTGAACGAATTTGTGGCCGTCCATTACGTTCTGAATCCATTAAAAATGGTCGTATTCCAAAGGAATTATCTGGTAGAGAATAGATTGATTCATTTCTACTTAAGGGTGTTGTCTTATTTTGATAGCACCCTTTTTTATACCTTTGAATAATGATTAAAATTATTGAAACGGTTCGGGATGGATTTCAGGGTTTGAAAACCTTAATTCCTACAGCTAAAAAAGCAGCATATATTAATGCCCTATTGAAGGTCGGTTTTGATGCTATTGATGTTGGCTCTTTTGTTTCGGAAAAGGCTGTCCCACAAATGGCGGATACAGCTGAGGTAATTGATAGTTTAGATTTAGCAAACACAAAATCAAGGCTGATGGTTTTGGTTGCTAATCAAAAGGGTGCAGAAAAAGCAGCTTCTATTGAGCAAATCGATCAAATCATTTATCCGTTTTCTATTTCCCCTACTTTTCTGCAAAAAAACATCAATGCTGATTTTAAAAAATCTGAGGTTGTACTAGATGATATTATTAAAATCTGTGAAAATAATAATAAAGAGCCCATTATTTATTTAGCGATGGCTTTTGGAAACCCTTATGGGGATGCTTGGAGTCTTGATATTATTCATAAGTGGGTGGATAAATTGGTTCAAAAAGGCATTAAAACTATCCCATTATCTGATATTACTGGCGAGTCAACTGCTCAAAAAATAAGAGCTGTTTATTCTTTTCTTATCCCCGAATATTCTCAAATTGAGTTTGGTTTTCATTTGCATTCGAAACATGATAATTGGATCGAAAAAATTGAAGCGGCTTATGAATCAGGTTGTCGTCGATTTGATTCTGTATTGGGTGGTTTGGGGGGTTGTCCGATGACGGGTTATGAATTATTATCAAACCTTGATACCAATAATCTCTTATCTTATTTGGATATGAATAGCATTGAGGCAGAAATCAATAGAGAGCAATTGGACGTTTGTAATCATTTGATCAAAAAATTATTTTAGAGCAACCATCAACCCGCCTGTGATAAATGCAAGAACCCACCATGCATAGGCGTATCTTGAATATAAATGCAATAATTTTGGAACTTTCTGATTTGAATTTTTTAAATGAAATCGCCAAATCAGAATAACATCAATAAGCATGGCTGTTAATGAAGAATATCCAAGCAATCCATGCACTGAAAAGGGGCTGTTTTCAGAACCGATAATCATAAAGGTAGTAGCTGTTATATCTAAGATAATCCCAATTGAAACAAAACGAAGAACAGTTTTTGTGATGATGTGTTTTCGTTGTTCTGTTATTATCCCAATTGAATAAGAAATGAGTGCAAAAATTACAATAGTTGTTCCAATAATTAAGAACGTATTCATAATTCTACTTTTTAAATAACTCGCTTAATTTGAATGTATCTTTTACTTTCACCCCTTTTTCTGTCATTTCAATGGTGCAGCATTCATTATAGATATCATGCTCAAAAAATAATATAGTGTCTTCTTCTAAAGCTTCTTTGAAAAAACGTTCTTTATCTTTTAATGAGATAAGAGGTTTTGTGTCGTAAGCTATAATCCAAGGCATTGGTATATGAACTGATGCCGGCATTAAATCAGCCATAAACACTACTGTTTTACCTTCCACTTTTATGTGAGGGATGATTTGTCCTTGGGTGTGTCCATTAAATATTTTAGCATAGATGTTTGGAATAATTTCACCTTCTGCCTCAACTAGATTTAGTTGTCCACTTTCGTGAATCGGCAAAATATTTTCTTTCAGAAAACTTGCTTTTTCTCTACGATTTGGATTGGTAGCCCATTCAAATTGATCTTTACTGACCCAATATTTTGCATTTTTAAAAGTGGGAACCAGCTTTCCATTTTCAACATATTTTATGCTTCCACCACAATGATCAAAATGGAGGTGAGTTAAAATATTATCGGTGATATCGTCAGGAGTATATCCGAGTTTTGCTAAAGATTTTTCCAGTGTATCATCTCCATTTAAATAATAATGTTTTAGAAATTTCTCATCCTGTTTATCTCCAATTCCATTATCAATTAATATCAATCTTTCGCCATCTTCGATTAATAAGCAGCGCATTGACCAATTACATAAATTATTTTCATCGGCTGGATACACTTTGTTCCACATAACTTTTGGAACCACTCCAAACATGGCTCCTCCATCTAATTTTAAATTCCCGGTCTCTATTGCAAATAATTTCATTGTATAAATTTTATAGAATTGAATCTTTAGTACAAAATTAGGTATTTAATTAATATAAAATGACCTGCCACTTCGGGCAGGTCAGGCATTGTATATATATAGAAAGAGGTCTGTTAAATCGGACCCCGTGTTATGGTTGTCGACGTTCAACTTTTAGATAGGTTATTTTTAGAGAAAATTCTTTTTCTTGTTTTAAAATCACAATTTTGAATTCAGTTTGCTCTAAAATTGTAAAGTTTGAGTTTATCGTATTTGATTTGTACTCCTCATATACAAGGGGGCCATAAGGATTCATATCTAAGGAAAAATAATTATCATTGGTATAAACTCCACCATTGGTGTAAATTTCATATTCGACCTCCCAGGCATAATCGATGTAATTATAGCCATCATTATATATGCCATCGTAATACAAGGTATAATATCCAGGACGAATAGGATAATAGTCGTTCCAATAAAAAACTTCTGGGATATCACTTGTCCCCGCATCAATATAATCGGGTTCATCCTCACTCCATGTCAAGGCTATATAAGCCCTGCTGTTTTGTGATGGATTCTCAATCACCCAATAATCCTCCGAGCATGAAGTTATTCCGAGTATCAGCATTAATCTGATTAAAAAAAATAATGGCTTTTTTGTTTCTCGTGAAAGCTGCTTGTTTTTTGTATTGAAGTTTTTCATCATCCTTTGCTTTAAATTTCAATATGTCAAATCTTCTGATTAGAATTCCAATACTGTGCCAAAAATGAAAAATATTATTTTTTATTGATCTGGATAATATTTAAAGAGATCGTTCAATTTATCCTATTGCTAAT
>JBFFMB010000096.1:0-6338 GCA_041554455.1 Bacteroidales bacterium | reverse complement strand
ACCGTAAAGCTGGTTGAAAAAATCATGGCGTGCGGTGGAAGGTGTATGGTCAAGTACTTCTTTAAACTGCCTTATAAGCTCACCATTAGAAATCCCTAACTCTGGCATGTCAAGTGCTGCATTTTCTAATAATTCCTTTGGTTCAATGGTTGAAAAATGTTCTTTATTTTCAAGATTATTGTAATAATCAACTAATTCTTTCAATGCATTCAATAAATTCATATTCTTTTTTTAAGAAAGTTCATAATAGCCTAACATATTTCGCTAAAATACTTGTTAATGCTAACTAAATTATTGATTATAGTCAAGAATAGAACCCCTTATTTTCATTTTTAAAAAGAAAAATCTAAATGGGAAAATCGGCTTCTCAGAAACTATTACCGCTAACTAGTTTATGGTTCTTTTATATTTCAAAAAATCTTTCTTCTGCTATTTGTTTTTGGGGAGAAAAAACAAACTTCATTCTATTAAATGTCAAAAGTAAATATAGGAAAAAAAAGAATAGGTTGATTTTGATTTAAGCGGTATACATAAGTGCTTATTTATATTGACTTGCTCGTTCATTCAAATAGACTGCTCTATTCATTCAAATAGACTGCTCTATTCAATCAAATAGACATCTCTATTCAATCAAATAGACTTGTCTATTTGTTTAAGAAGACTTGTTCGTTATAAGGCAATGAGAAAGTCATTGAAAATAACCCCATTAATAAGAAAATGAGAGTATAAAAAAAGATACTAAAAAATATGGGCTGTCCACTTTAACTTTTTGCTTTACGGATTTAGAGTTCTCAGTCCGTTCGAAAAGACAAAACCAATTTCCGAATTCACCAATTTCTTAATTTAGCATTTTGTGTCTTGATGTTTGCGTCTAAATAATTGGGAGTACGAATTTGAATTAGAAAATTTATATTGTCTAAGGTCTAAAATCTAGCATCTAAAGTCTTTCATCTTAACTCTATCAGCTACAATTACAATCCCAGAAAAACAATCGCCATCCCACTCAGAAAAATAGTTGCACCGGCAATAGCATGGGTGTATTTTTCTAATTTCCCAAAAGGCATAAGATTAATTCCATAGGACGCCATTAAAACGATCACTAACATCGTTATAATGGTAATGCCTGAAAATAATAAGGCAATGGAAATCAATCCCCATGTACCACTGATCGCTTCTCCTTGCATGATAATTGGAATGAGAGGTTCGCAAGGACCTAAAACAAATATGGTAAATAGGATCCAAGGTGTGATGTTCTTTTTGTGAATATGATCATGCTCATCTGCATGGGTATGCTCATGTGCATGAATACTCCCATCTTTATGGAAATGATGGTGTTTGTGAGGTTTGTTTTTAACCGCTCTATAAATACCCCAAACCATATACAGAAATCCGAAAAGGATAAAAGCCCAAGCAGCTAAGTTGCCTCTGTATCCTTCAATGAATTCAATTTTTGTGAGACCAACACCCGCAGCAACGCCAATTATTCCAAGAAGGATTGAGCTCCCAACATGACCAAGTCCACAAGCAATGGTTAGCCAGGTCGTTTTCCATATACTCCATTTACGAGCTTTCGACATGACGATGAATGGGAGATAATGATCAGGTCCAAATAATGTGTGGGTGAAAGCGACGAGGACTGTCGTGCCCATGAGTACTGTTAGTTCATTCATTTTTTGTTTTTTTAATCTTCAATTTTATTATGCTACTTAATTTTCATGATTCTTTATTAAAATCACAATCGTCAATTGTTCGTATTTTGTTTTTCTTATTAAGCTGTTTGTTTTGATATTTTGAACATTGGATATTATTTGTTATTTGATGCTTATTAAGATTATATGAAAGCCAAACTTAAGGTTTTCAATCCTTCGTTTTTTTACAAATTATCCCATGTCCAGTAAGTTCATTGTATTTACTATTTGAACAAGCTAAGCATTCTTGATCGTTCATTCGAGTAGACATAATGCTTTCGCCACACTTTTTGCAAATAACACTTTCGTGAGAAGGGGCATAATCTGGAATGTCTACCTCAATTTCTTGAATGCTAAATAATTTGTCAAAATCCATTTGTAAAGTTGCGAAACCTCGGTCTCTCCCTAATTGTTTAAACTTTAGGATTTCTTCTTTGGAATGATCTTGATCTTTCACCACTTTTTTATAGCTATCGCTAAATAGGGGATGAGCTGTTTGCATGTATTTTTTGCCATCCGCACGCGTTGAAATGCGAATTCCTTTTCCATTTCTTCTGCTTAACGTAAAAGCTGTTTTGCCCAGATCTTTAAAAATGAGCGCATTGTTTCCGAAGCTACAACCCGTTACAAATTGAATCCCATCGCTAAAACAATTATTGGTTTCGGTAATGGCTAGCAAGTCTTCCATGCCGTCTCCCGTTTCACGCATCCTTCGCATAGCTGTGGTGGCTGCCATAATCCCCATGGCTAAACCCGGACAATAATGCCCGTGCAAAGCAGCGGCTTTTATCATAAGCGTTTCTAAATCATTGCGTAAAATATCGTTGACGATTTCCCTTCGAGGATTGTTTTTTAACTCGTCTAATCGAACTCTATCCAATTGATCTTCGACTATAGAGAAATCAATGGGTTTGATGTCTAAAACGGGTGTGTTATTTAATGCATCCAAACCAATCACACGCAAGGAATTTCCTTTTACTTCCAATAGTTTAACGGTGCTTACAGCTATCGAACTCGGGCGATCGGGTTTCCGTGTTCCAAACAATCCTTTGACATTCCCACGCAAAGTGGTGGCCGTCATATCATAGGATGTAGATTTATTGAAATCAAAAATGATATCAATGAATTCATACTCCTCTATGCGGTATAATCCTTCCAGAAATTCCTCCTTGATGATAATTTGACTTTCGTGTTTTTTGATCTCGTGAGGATTGTCTTCTTTATCAAATTGGTTTTTTACAACCCCTATTTCTGTAATTCTCATGATGTTGTTTCTTTTGGTGCAAGAGGAATGATAAAACAATTCCCATTTTCGCTAATGATTTTTACTTTAAGCCCGTAGAGCATCTCAATATTTTTATCGGAGATAATTTCTTTCCCTCCCGATGCAAAGATCGCCCCATTTTTTAAAAGTATGAAATGATCGCTATATTGTAAAGCTAAATTCAAATCGTGAATGGCAATAATAATGGTAATTCCATTTTGCGTAAGTTTTTTTAAGATCCGTAAAACTTCTAATTGGTGTTTCAGATCTAAATTTGCCGTCGGTTCGTCGAGTAATAATATGTCGGGTTGTTGCGCCAATGCCCGCGCGATAAATACTCGCTGACGTTGCCCTCCACTTAATTTGTTGATGTATTTAAGGGAAATATCTTCCAAGTCCAATTGTTGAATCACTTCAGCACAAATCCTCAGATCTTTTTCCGAAGGAGACCAATTTATATGTGGTTTTCGTCCCATCAGCACGGTGTCAAAAACCGTTGCTGGGAAGGTGCTGTTTTCACTTTGAGGGACATAAGCAATTTTTTTTGCCAACTCTGCTGGACTCATGCCCGAGATGTTTTTTTCGTCCAGAGAAATACTTCCTTTCTTTGGTTTTAAAAGGGCATCCATGCATTTGATCAACGTACTTTTCCCAGAACCATTCGGGCCAACAATACTACAGAGTTTGCCTTCCTCAAAAATATGATTGATGTTATTGAGGACCAGACTTCCATTGTATGAAAAATCAAGGTTTTTAATGTTTATTTTGTCCATAGCCCTCCCTTTCGTCCTTTGATCAATAAATAAATAAAGAGCGGAGCCCCGATAAAGGAGGTTAAAATTCCTACGGGGAGTACCATGGGGGATATAATAGTTCTGGCTAAGATATCTGAGCCAAGCAAGAATACCCCTCCAAAAAGAGCCGATGCCGGGATAAGGAATCGTTCGTCTGTGCCAACCAAACGGCGCACAATGTGTGGAACGACCAATCCCACAAAAGCTATAATCCCAAAGAAAGAGACAGATACAGCCGTTGCCAAAGAAGCCACTAGCATCATTTGTGTGCGAAGTCGTTCTACGTTTACCCCCAAGCTATTCGCCGACTCATCGCCGCTGTTCATTGCACTAATATTCCATCGGTTATAGATAAAAAAGGCAAGGCTGGGAATGATGACTGCCAACAAAATATAAAACTCATTCCAAGAGGTTCGTCCCAGATCCCCAAACGTCCAGAAAACAATGGAAGCCAATTGCACTTCTTCGGCAAAATATTCCAGTGCTGTAGTTCCGGCCATAAAAAGTGAGCCCAATACAATACCCGTTAAAATCATAGTTTCAGGACTGGAGTCTTTGAGTTTTGCCATGATCAAAATGATTAGTGTACTTACAAGGCTCCAGAAAAAGGCAGAAATGGTAATGATGTATGGGTTGTTGATACTAACTGCATCGTTTACGCTACTTTGTGTACTTCCCGCTCCCAAAATGATGACCGCAAAGGCAGCTCCGAAAGCTGCAGCATTTGAAATTCCCAAAGTAAAAGGAGACCCTAAAGGATTGCGTAAAATGCTTTGCATAATAGTTCCTGATACGGCTAGGGCCGTGCCAGCGATCATGGCGGAAAGTACTCTGGGTAAGCGGATGTTCAATATGATTTGGCGATCTACTTTATCGCCCGTCCCAATCATGACCTCGAAAATCTGAGTTAAACTAATGGAGGAAGCACCTACAATGATACCCGCAATCATAACAATAATAAGCAAAAGAGCCGTCGCAAGAATAAATATCCGTTTGCGGGCAGTGTACTTTTTATATTGATTGATGATATCTTGTGTCATTTATTCTTCCTCATATTTTCGGCAGCCGCCCGTTTCTATCAGCATTTCACGGTATACGGAAATACCGAGAAAGTTTGAATAAATTTCATTTGCCTTTGTTTCTAAATCGATATTATTAAACGTATCGGGATAAAGAATTTGTCCGATATACCAAGCATTGATCAGTATGTTCTCATAATTGATGTCATACCAATTGTGTGGAAATACTAAATATAGTTCCTTGTTTTGGATTGCTTTGAGTAGTTTACTTAAAATCGATCCGCTTTCTAGGTCATTTTTTATTAAAGCCAAACCTGAAACATCGATGAAAATTTTATCAGGGTTCCATTCAATCAATTGTTCTTTGTCGATGAAAGCATTTTCTAAGCATGCTTTTGGCGAACTTGTAACTTCTCCAAGGGGTGAGGCTACATTGGATGCATTTATAAATCGAAAGGACGCATATTGAGGTTCTGTTGAATTGATTCCATGCGAACCACGATAGGAAATTCCTCCGATATATACACTAGCTTGATTGATTTTTGAAGATGCGAGGCTGCGTTTATTCAACTCTGAAATAGCAGTTTCGATATAGTTTTTAATAAATTTGGCTCGTTGTTCTTTTTCTAAAATACTCCCCAGAAAATCTAGGGTTTTGAAAAAGAGGTCCATGTTTTGATTAAAATCTCCATATTCAATCAGAATAACAGGAACCCCTGTTTTTTGTTGAAGTTCGTCAGCTTCGCCAATAGTAGAATGAGTGCAAATGATCAATTCGGGTCGAAGGGCTGCGATGAGTTCGGATTCTGGTGCATTTCCTGAACCAATAATTGGAAGTGTTCTCAACTCTGGATGAGCTAACAAATAGGGTGCTGTTCTTTTTCGTTCGTTTTCTTCAATGCCGATGACTTTATGGGTGGCATTTAAATAGCAGATCAAACGTAGAGCTCCTGATTTTAATGCGATGATCTTGTTTACCTTTTGAGGGATGATCACTTTTCTTCCCGACATATCAGTAATTTCTTTCATCCCTTTTGGGATGATCGGGCGTTTATCCCCTGCATGATTACAGGAGCTAAATACCCAAAGAATCAATAGACCGGTTAAAAAATGCTTCATCAAATACGAGCGGTGATTTTAAAGTTTATAATTCGTCCTGGTGACAAATACTGATCTGTTACCATACGTTGATTGTCTAAAAGATCCTGAATGCTTAAACTTATGCGGTAATGATTGTTGAATTCTTTTGCGATTTGAAAATCAAATGTGATGTAGTTATTCAATACTTGCGTATTTTCATCATCACTAAATTGCTCTCCTTTATATATAGCACTCAGACTTGTGTTAAAGCTATTGTTGGTCCAAAATAGTCCTGCCTTGGCCTGATGTTTCGGGGTGTAAACGAGGTATTTATTTTCAAGCGTCAGATTTTCCTTAAAACTTCCAATTTTCGAACTATTAAACGTATAGTTTGAAACTAGGCTCAAAGCTTTTGAAATTGTATAATGAATATCACATTCAAAACCATAGATGTTAACTGCTGTTACATTTTGGCGTTGATAAATGGGGCGTT
>JBFFMB010000095.1:0-6379 GCA_041554455.1 Bacteroidales bacterium | reverse complement strand
GAATAAGTACTATTAATAGTGTTAATTTCATCTTTTATAAAAGAACTTCCACCAAGAAGCAACTTACCATACACTTGTCCTCCAAATTCATCTCTTTGATACAACTCCTTATCTATTGCGCCCCAAGTACTGGAATAATTTGTTACTGCTTGATTTGGAAAAGAAATTGAAGCCAACTCAAATTCCATTATTGCGAGGAAATTACTAGCTGCAGTCATGTGGTCTTCTTCTTTAAATGCAGGAACATCTTTAGCTACCCATCTAAATTCATTAGACATAACATTAAATTCACCAACGCCTCCCTTTTCCCTCTCTCTTGATCCTAATCCTGGTGTTGGCGCATAAGTATAGGTAAATTTTTTATTTACAGTATTTACTTCATTAATAAATAAAGCTTCGTATCCTTTCAATGTATGGTTATACTCAAAATACTCTGGTATCTGAACCAAATATTCGCTCCATACTACAGGTACCGTGTACTGAAACTGCCAATTACGGAATTGGCGAAAAAAGTCTGTAGTAATACTATACTTGTACTCTATTATTGAACCTTCTTTAACATTAGGCATTGCAAACTTAGTTTGCGACCAATTATTGTTTATTTCTTCATCAAACTGAGCCTTTTTAGGAAGTTTTTCTTTAACAACTTTACCTTTCAAAAGATTATATGTATAAGCTTTTATTCCACTAACTCTTTCTTTATTTTCATAATTATGATACAATGGAATTGATATATTAGCCAAATCATAAGCATTTTTATGCAATATTTTAATACGAGTATGTCGCTCAAAAACAAGCTGAAAGCCATTTTTCTCAGTATAGATAAAATAAGACCAGCCATAATCACAAAGAATAACAGCAGAAGCGCTTGTGTCTTTTTCATAAACGGTCATTTCTAAATCGGCCTTATCAATATCCCCAAATTTCATTGGTGCTTTTTGGGCATTTAATTGAACCATAAATACCAAAATCAAAATAATAGCAAATAATCCTTTTTTCATGAACTAAGTTTTAAATAAGTTAATAAATTATATATCAAACGTTAAACGTATTTAATTTTACCTATAGAATAATACAAATAAGTTATACTGAGTTCACAAAGGGGGGTTAATTTAAGAAGTCATTTTTAACTAGGTGTATTTTCAGATTCAAACTTACAATTTTAAAATGATCCTTCCAAAAAATCCACTGCAAGTTTGGGGCAGAATTTTACTACCCAAATAGGTGCTTAGAAAAACAACAGATTAAGTTTTCACCCAATCGGCAATTTTTCGCATTGCTTCGATCACCGAGATGCAGTAAGTATCGGCAAAATCATCAGGAAGACTTTCGCTAGGGGCAATGGTCTCGCTTACCAATAATGCTTTGGATCCATCAAAATTAACATAGGCCAGACGTGCCGTTAGCTCTTCCGCAGGACGTTGGAAAGCTTCTCCAGGTAAAATCGCAACACCTGTTTCTTGAAGCAAGCGTTGGCATAGTTGTTTACTCGTTGTAAGACCTTTACTTTTGATAGTAGCCGCTAATTTTGAAAAATCGATAAACAAATAAAAAGCACCATCCGGATAAACAACCTCTATTTCAGCTTCACGCAAAATGCTGACACAGCGATCACATAAATGTGAAAGTATGCGGCGTACATGAAACAAATATCGTTCAATTAAAATCCCACCTTTAAAAGCCCTAACGGCAGCATATTGGATAGGAGCACTTACCGATGTATAGGTTTCGCTAGCTACAGCCGCCATGGCATGAATTAACCATTCGTAATTGCTTGGAAATGCAAAAGTGCCTAATCGCCAGCCACCGGCACCACACCACTTTGACAATCCTGAACTGATAATGGTTCCTTCAGGATAAAAACGGGCGATGGAAACATGTTTTCCTTCAAAATGCAATTGTCCATAAATTTCATCCGAAAGAACAATCAGATGATGTTTTCTGGCAATCTTAGCCATTTTCTTAAGTTCATCGCAAGAATAGGTTCCTCCATCCGGATTTGAAGGGTAATTGAGAATTAACAAACGAGGCTTAAACTTATCATTTTCATTCAACAGAAACTCATCCAATTGCTTTGGGGTGATTCGCCATTTATTTTCAGCGGTGCTATGGATAAGTCTAATTTTTCGTCCAATAATTTGCGCCTGTGGACCATAGGAAACCCAACACGGACTAGGCAAGATCACATCACCATAGAAAACCATCATTAGGATAAACATTAGTTCTTTAGAGCCTGGCCCAATCAGCACATTCTTGGGCTTAATATCGACATTATCTTTTTGCTTATGGAAATGTGCCACTGCCTGACGCAAAGCTTCCAGACCCTTAACATTCAAATAATCTTTTTCATGGGCATGTATTTTAAGCGATTCCACCACCGGAGCAGGTACTGGGAATGGGGATTGCCCAAGCCCTAATGGATAAATCGTCATTCCTTTAGCCCGCAATGATTTGCTCAATTCATTGATAGCTAATGTTGGAGATTGGCTAAGCCCTCTAATATTTAAGTTAATGCTGATGTGATTATTGTTTTGCATTTAAACGATCTTAATAAATACGAAATATAATAAATGATATGTAAAGCTATAAAAAAACAATTATAATTTATTTGATAAAAAGTGAGTTGGAAATAATTAGTATTTAGACTAGCATTTGGACAGTTTTTATATATTAATCAATCTTGTCATTACTATTGGTAAATTCAATATTTAGTTCTATTTTTGCACCCTCTAAAACTGAATTATAACAATTTAAATTCGATATCACATGCAAAACAAAGGAGCTATTAGATTTTTTGCAATTGCTTTTGCAATCGTTTGCTTATTCCAATTATCATTTACTTATTTCACTAGCAAAGTAGAAGGTGATGCCCGCGAATATGCAAACAACAATGTAACTGTACAATTGGCAAAAGAGCTTGCAAAGGGAGACGCTTTAAGAGAAGGATTATTAATAGATTCAATTTCGAAAAAACGCGAGGCCTATTATTTGGATTCGATCGCAAACGAACCAATCTATAATATCTTATTAAGACAATACACCTACAAACAGTGTCAGGAGAGAGAAATCAACCTTGGACTTGACCTCAAAGGGGGTATGAACGTAACATTGGAAGTAAAAGTAGCAGACATTGTTCGTGCTCTTTCTGGTAAAAGTGAAGATCCTGTGTTTGTTCAAGCATTGCAACTCGCCAAAGAAAAACAAAAAAATAGTCAAGCTGATTTTATCACTTTGTTTGGACAATCATTTGAAGAAATTGACCCCAATGCTAAATTGGCTGCCATTTTCACTATCGTTGAACTAAAAGACAAAATTCAGTATAACTCTAGCAATACTGAAGTCCTAGCCGTTATTCGTGAAGAAGCGGATGGTGCTATTGATCGTGCGTTCAATATTCTGAATACACGTATCAATCAGTTTGGTGTAGCTCAACCCAATATTCAACGTATTGCGGGTACAGGTCGTATTTTGGTCGAACTTCCAGGGATTAAAGATGCTGAACGTGTTCGTAAACTACTACAAGGAACCGCTCAATTAGAATTCTGGGAAACCTATGATTTTAGTGAGATACAACAATATTTTACAGATGCAAACGCCCGTTTAAGATCTGAGATCAAAACGGAAGATATATTAGAAAAAGCAGACGATAAAATAGCTACTACAGAAAAATCAACAGAAGGAGATACGGAGGTTTCATCACTACTTGATAAAATTGAAACCGATAGTCTTGCAGCTACGAATAAAGAAGAAAATCAGTTTGCTGAATATGCAAAAAACAATCCTTTATTCGCATACTTAACCCCTTCTTACTATCAAAACCAGTCGGGACAATATGTTGCAGCCAGTGGTGCTACTGTTGGGATGGCTACCATTAAAGATACTGCTCGCGTAAACAGCATGTTAAAGAAGACATTAAATATCTTCCCTCGTAATCTAAAATTAGCTTGGGTGATTAAACCTGAAAATTCTAATTTTCCAGAATACCTCCAATTAATTGCATTGAAAATTACTTCTCGTGATGGAAGTGCTGCAATGGAAGGTGATGCTGTTGTAGACGCAGGTCAAGATTATACATCAACCGGTTTGGTAAGTGTAACCTTAGGAATGAGTAATGAAGGTTCTCGTACTTGGAAACGTATTACTGGTGAAAACATAGGAAAAAATATTGCCATCGTATTGGATGGATATGTTTATTCACATCCAAATGTAGCTGCTGAAATCTCTGGCGGGAGAACAGAAATCTCAGGTGGAGATATGACAGTTGAAGAAGCCAAAGATTTAGCAAACATTTTGAAAGCTGGTAAACTTCCTGCTCCTTCAAGAATTGTTGAAGAAAACTTAGTAGGTCCTTCGCTTGGACATGAAGCCATCAATGCAGGCTTCTGGTCATTTATCATTGCATTTATCCTTGTATTGATATATATGGGATTTTATTATAGCCGTGCTGGTTTGGTTGCCGACATTGCATTGGTCACAAACGTATTTTTCCTATTTGGTGTTTTAGCTTCTTTAGGAGCAGTATTGACACTACCTGGTGTTGCCGGTATAGTGTTAACACTCGGTATGGCAGTGGATGCGAACGTAATTATCTACGAACGTATTAAAGAAGAGGTTCGAGCCGGTAAAGGAATTCAATTGGCCATTGCAGATGGATATAAAAATGCGTATTCAGCAATTATTGATGGTAACGTTACTACATTGCTTACAGGTATCGTTCTTTATATATTTGGGTCTGGTCCTGTTCAAGGATTTGCAACAACCTTGATTATTGGTATTCTTTCTTCATTATTTACAGCGATCTTTATTTCACGTTTGATCTTTGCTAACTTATTAAGCAAAAATATGAAAGTGAATTTTGCTACAAAATCGACTGCCAACTTCATGGCAAATGCCAATTTCGATTTCTTAAAGAAAAGAAAAATTGCTTATATCATTTCTGCAACTATCATTCTTCTTGGTATTGCTTCGTTAGCTACCAGAGGCTTGAATTATGGTGTTGATTTTTCTGGTGGTCGCAATTACATTGTCCGATTTGATCAAGATGTTAAAGTAAAGGATTTACGTGAAGCTCTTTCGGTTGCATTTGATAATGTAACTCCTGAAATTAAAACATTTGGTCCTAACAGACAGGTTAAAATCACAACTAAATATATGATTGATGATGATTCTGATGGAGTAGATGGCATCATTCAAAATAAATTATTTGATGGATTGAAACAATTCTATGTGGATCAAAGCATCACTTATAGAAACTTTAGTACTGATGTTGAAACTGAAGAGAAAATGGTTGGAATTATGAGTTCACAGAAAGTAGGACCAACCATTGCCGATGATATTCGTAATAAATCAGCTATGGCTATTGTATTCGCACTGATCGTGATATTCTTATATATCGCCGTTAGATTTAGAAAATGGCAATTTGGTTTAGCAGGTGTTATCGCGCTATTCCATGATACCATTATTACAATTTCTTTATTCTCCATTTTCTACTCAATCATGCCATTTAATATGGAGGTTGATCAAGCGTTCATCGCAGCGATATTAACACTGATTGGTTACTCAATCAATGATACCGTAATTATCTTTGACCGTATTCGTGAATTTGCTGGATTATATCCAAAAAGAGATTTGAAAACGAATGTTAATGCAGCTTTGAATAGCACTTTAGCTCGTACCATCAATACATCAGGTACAACCTTGGTTGTATTGCTTACTATCTTTATATTTGGTGGTGAGGTTATTCGCGGATTCACCTTTGCTTTATTAGTAGGTGTTATTGTGGGTACCTATTCTTCAGTATTTACTGCTAGTCCAATTGCCTTTGATTTAATTGGTGAAAAAGCGAAAGATAGCATCGCAGTAAAAGTTGAAACAACTAAAAAGAAAAAATAATCTATTATAAATAATCTGAAGTCCCGTTGAGATATAATTCTAACGGGACTTTTTTTTTACTATTTTTGTTTTTTGTTAGAAGAAAACATGAACTACAATCTTTTATTTTTTAATATCAGTGGAGGAGAAATCTTCATCATCATTTTGGTGGTCATTGTTATTTTTGGCCCAAGCAAAATTCCTGAAATAGCCAAAAAACTAGGCCGAGCCCTCTATGAAGTTAAACGGGCATCCAACGATATAAAAAGAGAAATTGATATCGAAGTTCGAAAAATTGAGCAAAAAGAAAATAAGCCTAAACAAAAAGAAACTGAAATTCCTCCCCCCGAAACCAAATAAATTGGGCGGCAATTCGTTTACAAACTATGTTTGTCTGATAAATATAAAATGAACGACAGAATTAATCTTCATAATCGCATTTATAAGCAATTTCTTATTGGGTGTATTTCTATGGTTTGTCTGTTGCTAATTAACGTCTCGGCACTAG
>JBFFMB010000094.1:0-6385 GCA_041554455.1 Bacteroidales bacterium | reverse complement strand
AGCCCTTACAATAACATATCGATCCACATTACAAATAGTATATGGGCTATAAAAACAACCATTTTCACCCCAATTAGGTCCATCCGAATTTTTAACAATCCAATAACCTCCATGCGGAACTGCTGGATCATCTTTCCAGCCAACAATAACAACCCAATGTCCTCCTGTAACCGGAGCATTTGCTGGAGGAGAAAAAATACCACCCTGATAATTATCTAGATCACGAACAAAATCCATAGCTGCAGCAAGCGGCCCATGATCGATTAGTGTTTGCTTAATCAGTTTTCGAGATTGATCCGCTGTAAGAGGGGCTAAGTCGATGACTGCATACGAATCCAATGTATAATCGACGGCTCCTTCAGGTAAATTATTTGTAATTGTTGCTTGATAGGGCAATCTTGATTCATATACAATTCCAGTATCAATCATGAACTGAAAAACGGTCATTGGACTAACTCCTGTATTCGGGTTCCAAGAATCAGAAGCATTGATATAGTGCTGCTCAGAGAGGTCTACTTTTTCGCCCGTTTCTATCGCAATTAAAGCTTCGAATACACCCATGGCAGCAAATACGCCACACGAGCCATAAGGACCCTGATTTTTGGCAGGAGTTATTATTCCTTGAGTACGATAATCAAAGCTTGTGGCTAAACCATCATCGATTATAATTTCTTTTGCAATCGTAATCACATTATTTTCATCCGTTTTTTTGCAAGCGCTAACAGAAATAATCATCATTAATAATACGACTGTAAATTTCACAGATTTCATAGCAATCAATTTTAAATTTCAAATAAGTTTAGAGGCTAATGCATGCCTAATATCAACTCAAAGATGATATTTTGTTGGAGCGAAAATAAACAGGAAAAATTGGAGTTTCGTCTTGAATAATTATTTGAGACTATTTTTTAGGAATATTTATTCTGATAGTCTGTTGGAGACAAACCGGTTTGTTTTTTGAATGCATTATTAAAGGACGACTTTGAATTAAATCCAACATAATAGCCTATTTGAAGAATATTTGATCGTTTCCCTTTATTATTCTTCAACAATTCACAGGCTTCTTTAACTCTCAACGAATTGATCAATGTATTAAAATTGCTTTTGTATTGCGTATTGATCACTTGCGAAATATATTCTTTAGTCACTTTGAGTTCGTTCGAAAGCAATTGTAAGGATATTTCAGGATTTCTATAATATTGTTTCTCGAAAAGTAAGGAATCCAATCCATCTTTGATGCGCATACTGTCATTGGGAGATAATGAACTGGTTTCATATTTTGTCCCATTCTTTTTACGTGGTTTTCGATACTTGCGTCGCATCAAAATCAACACACAACACAAACAGACGATCAATAGAATTTTAAAAAGAAGTCTTTGATAAAATACTTTTGTGACGGTGTAATGAATCACTATCTGAGAATACTCATTTCCCCCTGTGACAGTAGAACGAACAATTAATTTATAATCGCCAACATCAGGTTTGTTAAAAAAGAGCTCATTTTTTGTAAGCGCTATCCAGTCCAAAGTATCCTGATCGCAAATCAGCTGATAATGAAGATCACTTATTACATTTTCTAAATTCAATTGTTCGAACGAAAATGAAATAAAATCAATGCCCTTTTCAAAATCCAGAAAATAGTCTGTTTTAAGTTCGGGAGCATCCATTATTATTGTATCCGTATTTGTGCAGTATTCTGCGAGATATACACTTACATTTAGTTTCCTCTTAAAATAATCATTCAAACCCAGCATGGACAGTCCGGAATTTGTACTCACAAGCAACTGATCATTATCTCCCAAGATCTTTCTCCCATTTATAGCATTACTACAAATCCCATCGAAGGTTGTTAAATACTTATATTGATCATCCGATTTAATAAGGAGTCCATCAGGCGTTCCCATGATCATAAATTGATCATAGGAATAGAGTGCCATGATTGCATCTGAAATTAAACCATTGGAAGTATTCAGACTATCCACGACTATTCCATCAGCAATCACATAAGCTCCTTTAGAGGTAGCTATCCAGAGTCTTTCATGAACATCCTCCTCAAAAGCATTGATCGCTATTTCATTGCTATTAAATTTAAATTGGGCTTTTTCAAGATGATCATTATCGACAGTATATAAACCATCATTGGTACTCATCCAAAGCTTTTGTTGTCGATCTTCATACAGATCAAACACACTTAAGTCTTTTTCAGTAAGGATCATTTTTTTTGTTTGCCCCTCACCTATTCGCCAAAGTCCTTCGTTCTCACATCCAAGCCACACATTTTTCTTGGAGTCAACAAAAACAACATTCATTTGTTTAGGAATCTCTTGAATCGGGAATTCAGTGAGGCTTAAATCTGAATTCTTCAAGAGCAATACTTTCGTTCCAACATTAAATAGGATTTCATCATCATTATATAAGCTAGCTGAACGAATTTTTTCATCACCTATAGACTTAGGCTTAGGATACTTTCGGAAACCAAACTCACAAGAATAATACCCTAACCAATGCTTGTCATCAGCGATCCAATAATTCGTATAGCGATCCAACAATAACAGCTGTGTATTCATTGATGGGAAGCTATTTTCAGAAACATAATTGTAAAAATAGTTCTTTGTAATAGTAAACAGCCCCAAGCCTTTTACCGTATACCAAATCCTTGAATTGGAGTCAAGAAGCAAGGATTCGATCGCATATTTTGGCGATTCCAGAAAAAAATAAATCTCGCCATACGCATTCTGAACAATTCTATACAAGCCATGATTTGTAGAGAGCCATATCGCTTGCTTCAGATCACCGACGATATTTAAAAATTCAGTATCGGAACCAAAATTCATGCAAACAGCATTCTGCACAGATTCCATATAATCTGTGGAATTATTGTTTTGAAAAAAATAACTATCATTCGACAAAATCCGGGGAGTATGATCGGCATCACATTGTATTCGGTAAATCCCTTTATCTTCAACACATGACCAATAAATTCCAAAAATATCTTTATAAACCAAGCTATGTTTTAAAGTATCATTTTTCAGCAGAGGGAGAATCAACTCATCCGAAAACAAATTAATACCATCGCTGGTGACAATATAGGTTTCTCCTTTGTCACTATAAATATTTTTAATATGATCAGAATACAAACCATCAGCACTCGTATAAACATCTATTGAATCAGCCTTGATCCGGATAAGCCCTGAATCCTTACTTCCAAGAAGTAAGGAACGATCGCTGAGCTTTTCGATAGAGGTAAAAAAACAATGATCAAAACCTACAGGCAAGGGGTATTTTTGAAACACAGTATTCATTGTATAAAACAAGACTCCTGATTGCGAAAGGAAATAGCTTGTATGATCATCGGTTTCAATAATTTTGACGATCGCAATTTTCTCATCTCCATCCATGCTTTCGTAATGGGTAAAATTTTCGCCATTAAAATAACTATAGCCTTTATCGCCAGCCAGAATAATAAAGCCATCGGTATTTTGAGAGATGTGTGTAATGGAAGAGTGGATCAGTCCTTCATTTTTCGAAAAATTTTTCGAAATGAACTCCTGCGCTTCTAAAGAATGAGACATGAGTAGAAGGAAAATGAAAGTCAGATTGAAAAAAAAGACACAGATAGAGCGATGCGATCTAAAACAGTGTAGGATATTATTCTCGTTTATCATAAAATTAATCCGACGATAAATGACAAATTATTCAAATTAAAAAACATTCCTCATCAGTATATCTGATGAGCTCAAGTCTCAATACCCTATATTTTTTATATCGATTACTAATTTATCCTCAAAATCGAGCATGGCATTGATCAAAGCCACTTTTTGATAGGACGACAAATCAGAAGGTCTAATTTCGGTTTCATGGATACGCCCCTCCTTTAGGAGTTTTTCGCGCTGAACACCTTTTAACAAAGGAGTACTGGGGGTAAACCAATCCGTTCCATCCCAAAAGATCACATTCGCATAGGAAGCATCGGTAATCAAATTATTTTTTACGATCAAGATCTCATCAGCCGTCCCTTTTTGCTTTAATAAAGCTGTCAAATGTGTGCGATCCGAAAACTTATGTGCATAGTCGATCGCATCATCATTGATCAATTTTAAGGAGGAGATCTGCTGAGGAATATAGGCTTGAATTTCGTGGGCAAAAACCCCATCTCCATAGCTTAAACGACATTTATGAAGTCCTGTTTCGGGCAGCTTTAAATGCTCTACGCATTCCCATAATTCGATAGGACAAGCTGTTCCAAACAATGCCCTATAGGAGCGATTCATCCGCTCCTGATGCAGCGATAAATGAAAGGCAAAGCCATTCTTTATTTTAATGCTTTCGACTAATGGGTACATAGACTTTATCGCAAAGTTCTTGATATTCTTCTTGCATTTTACTTAGGGCAGTGATGCCGCCACCACTTTTAAAGATCAATTCGTCGCCTTGTTTTTCGATATAACGGATCAAAACCGCACTTTCCATATTCACTCCATCGAAAACCCCAAAAATTCCGGTATAATATCCGCGATCGTATTGCTCAGCGCTACGGATAATCTCCATGGTCATTTGTTTGGGTGCTCCACTAACAGATCCTGCCGGTAATAATTTTGATAATATCCGTCCAATGTGTGAGGGATAATCGGCATTCAATTGCCCAATAATTTCAGAACTGGCTTGCAATAGCTCTCCTCGATGGGTTTTTACATGATCAATATAGCGAAATTGTTTGACACGAACATTGGTCGCAACCATGCTCAGATCGTTACGAATCAAATCTACGATGGTATTGTGCTCGGCGATCTCTTTCGGACTCTCCATTAATTGTTGCTCTGCGTTTTCAATTCCCGCATCTATGGTTCCTTTCATGGGATAGGACGAGATCACCCCCTCCTTAATCCGCACAAAGATCTCAGGCGAAAAACAGACAAATTCATCTTTGTATAATAAACGAAATAGAGATTGACTATGCTCAAATATTTGTTGCAAACTTAGATTGCATTTAATGGTGGACGGTAAGGTCAGATTCAATAAATACGTATTCCCATGTTTTAAATGCGCCATCACTTTTGCAAAGGCCGTTTGATAGCGAGCATCATCAACCAAATCGCGTTCAAATAAAATTTGCCTTGGCAAAGCCTTCGTTTTTGGGGGCAGATGCTGACGCCCCGGCACTTCAAAAAACACATCCGCAGGCAGTTCCGACAACGGAAAAGCCACGGGCTTCTGCTGCTCAAAATCAATCAAAAAGAAAAAAGGAATGCCTTCTTTTCCCCATTGATTTAGTTTTTCAAAATATGTTTTGTTACTTTGCACAGTCAATATTGTATTGAATTTATTGCAAATATATGAATTAGCTTTTGGTTATTAGCTGTTAGCTGTTGGTGATTATTACGAATAGCTAAAGGCAAGGAACTAATAGCTTTATATTAAAGGTTTAATTATTAAATATTAATTTAAAATTGAAGTTAGTTCTCATAGATAATAATGATTCTTTCACCTATAATTTGGTGCAGCTAGTGGCTGAAACTAAATTGGCGGAGGTGGATGTCATCAATCATGCGGATGTGGATTTGGATGCGGTAGCAATGTACGACAAGATCTTATTTTCGCCCGGTCCTTCCCTACCCTATGATTTTCCAATTATGAAGAAAATACTTGCGCGATATGCCAAAAGCAAAAGCATACTCGGCATCTGTATGGGATTACAAGCGATTACGGAGTTTTACGGGGGACAACTGTATAATTTAAGTAGCGTTATTCATGGTCAAAAGCAAGTGTTAAAGATAGAAAGCACGGATTCCATTTTCAACAACATTCCTCAAAACTCAAGCATTGGTTTGTATCATTCCTGGGCGGCAAGTATAGCGCATTTTCCTGACGAATTAGAAGTGATTGCCTACAACCAACAGGGTCTTATTATGGCTATCCGTCATAAAACATGGGATGTCAAAGGATTGCAATTTCATCCTGAATCTATCATTACAGCTTGTGGAAGCCAGATGATTGAAAATTGGCTTAGAGAGACAAAAGATACAAGACATAAGACATAAGACACAAGATAAAAGACTTTAGACTTTAGACAAAAATAATTTCTACTTTCAATTCCGAACTCCAAATAATTTAGACATAAGTAGCAAGACGCAAGTAGCAAGACTTTAGACATTAGATACTAGACACTAGACTTTAGATTTTAGATTTAGCTTCGCTGATTTTCAATTCTCAGTCGCTGCACTTCTTCGAAATGACAGCAAGAGTAGAGTGATTCACCTTTCTTTGTCATTTCGAACGGAGTGAGAAATCTCGTTGGCAATTTTCAATAATGTAGCTGTAGATTTAGCTTCGCTGACTAAGGCCACCCTATATAGCTTTTTTTAAAAAAATTGTGAAACATTTTTTT
>JBFFMB010000093.1:0-6393 GCA_041554455.1 Bacteroidales bacterium | reverse complement strand
GGTTTATACTCTAAAGATATAAAATTGAAATAAATTCTCCTTTATAAGAATTTGTGTATTCATAAATAAATTATAATCCATTCACCCTCTTAGCGATTTCAATTGTCTTTTTTATAAATTTGTCTAAATAAGAAGCAAATGTTAAAATCACTTATCTCTGGCATAATTTTAGAGCAATGAATGATCAATAGAATTTAATACTATCTAAATATCAAAATACAATGAGTGAAAATATTGAAAAAGCAGAATGTTTGATCATTGGATCCGGTCCTGCTGGTTATACTGCTGCCATTTATGCGGCTCGTGCCGATTTAAAACCAATACTGTATGAAGGCCTTCAACCAGGTGGTCAGCTGACAACGACCACTGAAATTGATAATTTCCCAGGTTATCCTAAAGGAACTGATGGAACGGCCATGATGGAAGATTTGAAAAACCAAGCTTTACGTTTTGAAACGGATGTTCGTTTTGGAATGATTACTGACATTGATTTATCAGAACGTCCATTTAGAGCAACAGCTGATGACGGAAAAGTCATTATGGCAGAAACCGTCATTATTGCCACTGGTGCAACTGCAAAATACATGGGCATTGAATCAGAACAAACCTATAATGGCTATGGCGTTTCGGCTTGTGCAACTTGCGATGGATTTTTCTATAAGGGAGTAGACGTAGCTGTTGTTGTTGGTGGAGATACTGCAGCCGAAGAAGCCACTTACCTTGCAAAGCTTTGCAGAAAAGTATACCTCATTCATCGTCGTGATGAACTTCGTGCGTCAAAAGCCATGCAACATAAGGTATTAAATACCGAAAATCTTGAAGTAATCTGGGATCATACGACCAAAGAAATTACCGGTGAAACAGAAGGCTTCTCGAAAAAAGTAACCGGTGCCACTTTAGTAAATGTAAAAACAGGAGAAGAAAAACAAATAAAGGTAGACGGATTTTTTGTAGCCATTGGACACAAACCCAATACCGATCTTTTCAAGAAATATTTAGAAACTGATGAGAATGGATATTTGGTCACTAAGCCAGATTCAACGGCTACTAACGTTGAGGGTGTATTTGCTTGTGGTGATGTACAAGATCACATCTTCCGTCAGGCAATCACAGCAGCAGGGACTGGTTGCATGGCAGCCATCGAAGCAGAACGGTTTTTGTCACATTAACTTAAAAAATTCCTTTTAGGATAAGGGGTATCACCTTAGTGTGGCACCCCTTAATTTATTTTAATACTTTTACCAAAAAAACACATGCAGACAAAAACACAATCCATACAAAAAGCTTCGTGGATCAGTATATGGGGGAATGCTTTATTGTCTGTATTGAAGATCGTTATCGGTATAATTTCGGGGAGTTTGGCTGTTGTTGCTGATGGGATTGATTCGGCTAGCGATATTGTAACCTCGATTATCACTCTATTTACTGCTAAAATTATTGCTAAACCACCTGACATTCGATTTCCTTATGGATATGAGAGAGCAGACACCATTGCCTCCAAAGTACTATCCTTTATTATATTTTTTGCAGGCGCCCAACTAGCCATTTCAACATTTGTGAGTTTGATCGAAAACGAAGTTCGGGAAATGCCTAGCCAAATTGCCATTTATGTAACCATTATTTCAATCTTCGGAAAATTATTATTGGCCCTTTACCAATTTAAAATTGGCAAAAAAGTAAACAGTTCCATGCTAATTGCCAATGCTAAAAATATGCAAAACGATGTTATTATCTCTTTATCCGTTTTGCTTGGACTACTATTTACCTTCATTTTTAAAATGCCTATTTTAGATGTGATCACTGCTTTTACTGTAAGTGGATGGATCATGTATGTGGCCTTTAAAATCTTTATGAAAAGCAATATTGAACTGATGGATGGGATTGAAGACACAGGAGTTTATAAGGAAATTATTGAAGCTGTGGAAGAAGTTGAAGGAGCTTTTAATCCTCATCACATTCGGGTTCGTCAAAAAAACGGCACCTACCTTATCGCCTTAGACGTCGAGGTCGAAGAAAACCTTAGTGTAAAGATTTCGCACGAAATTGCTCACAAAGTAGACAAAAGTATTCGCTCTAAACTTGATAATGTCTATGACATCTTGGTTCATGTTGAGCCCGAAGGCACTCATGATCCTGATGAAGTGTATGGCGTTTCTTCAGAGGATTTAAAGAATTAAAATCAGTGTCATTCCGAGTGAAGCGTAGCGAGATCGAGGAATCTCATCCTAATAAAAGGAATGGGGATTTCTCCCTTCGGTCGAGATGACAGAATCCAACAGTATCCTTTTCGAAAACTTTTATACATTCCCTCTAATTTATAATGATAAATCTCCTTTTCATTTTATATCTTTGCAGCTGATTTTAACGGCCCATTTAAACCAAAAAACAATTTAAAATGATTCTTTTCTTTCAGGCAAAAAACAAAACAGTTTACGCACTAAGTTCCTCTAAAGCAATCTCTAAAGAAGACCAACAAAAACTCAGTTGGTTATTTAGCGAAGCAAGCTTTATCGATCAAGAACAAATGGATGGCTACTTCGTAGGTCCACGGAAAGAAATGATCACTCCTTGGAGTACAAATGCTGTTGAGATCACACAAAACATGGGCATTAAAGGCATCGAACGTATTGAAGAGTTTTTCAAACAAGCTGACAAAAATGCCAAATACGACCCCATGCTTCAGGCTTTATATGAAAATTTAGACCAAACTATTTTCACCATCAATAAAAAGCCAGAACCCATCATCAATATCGAAAATATTACCGAATACAATAAAGCTGAAGGCTTAGCCTTAAGTCCTGATGAAGTTTCATACTTAGAAGAAGTAAGTGAAAAAATTGGTCGCAAATTAACCGATGGAGAAGTGTATGGTTTTGCTCAGGTTAACTCCGAACACTGCCGTCATAAAATATTCAATGGCACTTTCAAAATTGATGGAGAAACAAAAAAGGATACTCTTTTTGCTTTAATTAAGAAAACATCCAAAGTTAATCCCAATCGATTAGTCTCAGCTTATAAAGATAATGTGGCTTTTGTTTTAGGTCCTCGGATTGAACAATTCGCCCCAAAAACACAAGACAAACCTGATTTCTTCGAAATAAAAGATATTGACACCGTGATTTCGCTAAAAGCGGAAACCCATAATTTCCCAACGACTGTTGAACCATTCAATGGTGCAGCAACCGGAACAGGTGGCGAAATTCGCGATCGTATGGCGGGCGGAAAAGGAAGTTTACCGATTGCCGGAACAGCGGTTTATATGACTTCTTACCCTCGTTTAGAAGAAGGTCGTGTATGGGAACAAAAAACTGAAGAACGTCCTTGGTTGTATCAAACCCCAGAAGAAATTCTAATCAAAGCTTCGAATGGTGCCAGCGATTTCGGCAATAAATTCGGACAACCTCTTATCTGCGGAAGCTTACTTACATTTGAACATTTCGAAAACAATAAAAAATTCGGTTACGATAAAGTCATCATGCAAGCCGGTGGTATTGGTTTTGGGAGAAAAGAAGACAGCCTAAAAGACATCCCTGAAGAAGGCGACATCATTGTTGTGATGGGTGGTGATAATTATCGCATCGGAATGGGTGGTGGTGCTGTTTCCTCAGTTGCTACTGGAGAATTCACCAATTCCATCGAGCTAAACGCCGTTCAACGTGCCAATCCTGAAATGCAAAAAAGAGTCTTGAATGCCATCCGTGCATTGGTTGAATCCGATCATAATAGCATTGTTTCTATCCACGACCACGGTGCTGGCGGACATCTTAATTCGCTATCAGAATTGGTAGAAGATAATGGCGGAACTATTGATGTCACCAAACTTCCGGTAGGTGACCCTACCCTTTCTTCCAAAGAAATCATTGGAAACGAATCGCAAGAACGCATGGGCTTGGTGATGAAAGAAAAAGATTTTGAACTTTTAAATAAAATTTCGGAACGTGAACGTGCACCGATTTACGCCGTAGGTAAAGCCCGCTCTGATAAACATTTTGTTTTTGAAGCTCCCAAAGGGAACCCTATCGATTTAGATTTGGAATACCTTTTTGGGAAACCACCAAAAACAGTTTTGGTTGACCAAAAAAATACAGAAGGGTTTAAAGCTGTTGAATACGATTCAAGCAAAATTGAAACCTATATCGAAAACCTATTACAAATTGAAGCCGTTGCTTGTAAAGATTGGTTAACCAATAAAGTGGATCGCTCGGTTACGGGTAAAGTGGCCATGCAACAATGCGCCGGAACAATTCAACTTCCGCTCAATAATTTAGGTGTTGTTGCGCTCGATTATCAAGGGAAAAAAGGAATTGCTACCGCGATGGGACATGCTCCTGTGGCTGCCATGGTTGATCCTGTGAAAGGTTCCGTTCTATCAATTGCAGAAGCTTTAACCAATATTGTTTGGGCTCCGATTCATGATGATATTAAAGGAATTTCATTGAGTGCCAACTGGATGTGGCCAGCCAAAAACAAAGGCGAAGACGCTCGTTTATACCAAGCTGTTGAAGCCGTCAGTGATTTTGCGTGTGATCTAGGAATCAATATTCCTACCGGGAAAGACTCGCTCTCAATGACTCAAAAATACGTAAATGGCGATGTCGTTTATGCACCAGGTACAGTCATTATTTCTTCGGTTGGAGAAGTGGATGATATCCGTAAAGTAGTCCGTCCTGTATTAGTTAAAAATACGGATACTCAAATTTTATATATCGATCTTTCAAAAGACAATTATAATTTAGGCGGTAGTAGTTTTGCTCAATTGATGAATTCCTTAGGTGCTGAAACACCAACAGTAACCGACACCCCTTATTTTGCTTCTGCTTTCAATACCATTCAAACATTAATTCGTGAGGATTTGATTTTAGCCGGTCATGATATTTCGGCTGGTGGTATAATCACAGCTTTATTGGAAATGACTTTCGGAAGAAATGACATTGGTTTAAATATTGATCTTTCAAGCATTGCTGAAAAAGAAACCACCAAAGTTTTCTTTAGCGAAAACCCAGGTTTAATTCTTCAGGTGAAAGATGTGGAAAAAGTTTCTGAAATCCTAAATCAGAATAATATCAACTTCCATAAAATTGGACATTTAACGGAAACGAGAACCCTTAACATCAAACATCACGAAAGTGAATTTGCATTAAATATTAATCGCTTAAGAGATCTTTGGTTTAAGACTTCCTATTTATTTGATCGCAAACAATGTGGCGAAGAATTGGCTTTGGAACGTTTCAATAATTACAAAAAACAAGAGCTCAAATTTGAATTCCCTAAACATTTTACGGGCAAGGCTTCTCAATACAATATTGAATTAAGCCGTCGTCAGCCAAGTGGAATTAAAGCGGCTATCATCCGCGAAAAAGGAGTGAATGGCGATCGCGAAATGGCTTATATAATGCATTTGGCAGGTTTTGATGTGAAAGATGTTCACATGACAGATCTCATCGCCGGAAGGGAAACTTTAGAGGAGGTAAACTTTATCGTTTTTGTGGGTGGTTTCTCAAACTCCGATGTATTGGGTTCAGCCAAAGGTTGGGCAGGGGCTTTCCTTTACAATGAAAAGGCGAAGAAAGCATTGGATAATTTCTATGCCCGCGAAGACACCCTCAGCTTAGGTGTTTGCAATGGTTGTCAATTAATGATGGAATTGAATTTGGTGTATCCAAAACACGAAAATAGAGTTAAGATGCTACATAATGCTTCTCATAAATTTGAAGCAGGTTTTATTAGTGTAGATGTTCCTGAAAACAATTCGATCATGCTAAAAACATTGGCTGGGTCAAAAATGGGAATTCATGTAGCGCACGGTGAAGGTCGATTTAGTCTCCCTTACGGAGAAGAAAAATACAATGTTTCAATGAAATATACGCACAATGCCTACCCTGCCAATCCAAACGGATCCGATTTTGGTATCGCGGGAATGTGTTCGAATGATGGCCGTCATTTAGTGATGATGCCTCACCTTGAACGTGCCTTTATGCCTTGGCATTGGGCTGAATATCCGCTTGAGCGCAAATCGGATGAAATCACGCCATGGATAGAAGCTTTCGTAAATGCCAGAGAATGGGTTAAAAAAAACATCTAATCCGATCTAATGAAGAAGAAATAAGTTGCAAATCTGATGAATCATCAAAAATACATATCGCCTGACATTTTTGTTTTCTCCAAATGGAGCAGGAAAGAATATGCCATTTTTGCTTCCTTGGGTAAACAGATAAAAATTGGCGTGCTAAAAGCTGATATTTGTCAAAAGGCGCTATTAAAAAGTCTGGTTGAATTAAAAAAAATCGCCTTACTTAAAGAAAAGATTGAAGAGGATGAAAATGATTTAAACATCCCAGATCATGACTTTCTACAATCCATATTTTCGCTTTTTGGACTTTCCTCTTTTTCAAT
>JBFFMB010000092.1:0-6430 GCA_041554455.1 Bacteroidales bacterium | reverse complement strand
CCCCCTATTACCGTCTTCGGATTGTATGAATAATTTTTTGGCAGCCGTATTGGTCAAGACTTCCCATGGATAGCCCGCTTCTTTGGTTTCATGAATCACCATGACTCCTTTGGCCCCTTGACGAGCAGCTTCTTCAAATTTATAGGCCCATCGTCCGTAGTAAGTCATTGCATTACCCTTAAATAAGGCAGGATCTTGGGTAGCAAAACCGGGGTCATTGACCAATACCAGAACAGTCTTTCCTTTCACATCTAGTCCTTCATAATCGTTACGTGCAAACTCGGGAGCAACGATTCCAAAGCCAGCGAAAACCAGTTCCGAATCTTTAATATCAACCACTTCCTGCACATGACTGGTGGATACAATAAAATCTGTAATATAATTAAGTGCTACTTTTCCTTGGGGAGCATTGAGTAGTATTTTTTTGGTTGGATGAAACGTAATTTCCACCATAGGAACCTCTTGAAAAAAGCTGCCATCAAATCCACCTTCCAAACCCATTTCCTGGAATTCATCTTTTAGATAATTCACTGTTTTTTCCTCCCCCAATGTAAAGGGCTGGCGACCTAAAAATTCATCAGAAGCCAATACAGAAACATGCTGTTTTAAGTCTTCGGTAGTGATGGATGCTTCTGCTTGTTGAGCATCATCATCCATGGCAGTGCATGCAAAAAGGAAGACCACTAAAGAAAGGTAAGCAAGGGATTTTAAACAATTTTTCATGGGTATAAATTTTGGCATGAATTTACGAAATAATTGCAGCATTCAATAAGCTGATCGATATTTAGCTGCGCTAATTTGCAATACTCTTCGTTATACTCTTTCGGAATGACACAAAAAAATCAAGGTTGGTCGATTTATTGTTTTATAGCCAAACAGATATACGAAAAATTGTATTTTTACTCTTCTCTTTGCACCAGAGAAATAATTTGCTTGATTTATTAACCTAGATAAAAACGCAATGATTAAAAATTTCTTGATGGTGGCTTTTCGCAATTTATGGAAAACCAAATTATTTTCTTCGATCAATATTCTCGGTTTAACCATAGGTATGACAGCCTGTTTACTCATTTTAATCTATGTTCAATTTGAACGCAGTTACGATCGCTTTCATCATCGTGCCGATGAGATTTACCGTCTTCGTTATGAACGAGTAAGTGAAACAGGAGAAGCCGTTCGATTTGCCTCTTGCTGCCCCCCTGTAGCTCCTCGTATGCGAGATCAATTCCCCGAAGTAGAGATTGTAAGTCGTTGTTTTTCACGCCGGGCTACCTTTACATCTGATGATGAACATAAATTTATTGAAGACAATAATTTTTTTGTTGAACAAGAATATTTCGATATTTTCGATTATGAATTCACTGCCGGTGATCCAAAAAATGGGATACGTGAAGCGAATAATTGCTATATCTCGGAATCCATTGCCTATAAATATTTTGGGAATGAAAACCCGATTGGAAAAACCTTAAGTCGTGACAATCAGCTTCACTTTAAGGTTGCTGGTGTTTTCAAAGATTTCCCTGAAAACTCTCATATGCAAATTGATATTGCTTTGTCCTATCCCAACTTATGGGATATTTATGGTAGAGATATTGAAAATTCGTGGGGCGATAGTGGCTTTTACACCTTTTTTATTTTACAGCCCGATACTGATATGGGGCGATTTAAAGAAAAACTGGCCAATTTGGTTGAAACAGAATGGGGTGAAGCACTTCGATATTATAAACTGAGCTGTGAACTGATCCCCCAAAAACTAACCGATATTCACCTTGAATCACATTATCAGCAAGAATTAAAAGTCAATGGAGATAAGCAAACTGTGAATTTCTTATTCATCATTGCCATTTTCATTATCATCATTGCTTGGGTGAATTACATCAATTTATCGACGGCTCGATCCTTAACAAGAGCCCGAGAGGTTGGCTTACGAAAAGTAGTCGGTGCCGCTCGAAGCCAACTTATGGGGCAGTTCTTTATGGAAACTTTATTTTTGAATTTAATCGCTTTAATACTGGCAGTTGGTTTATTGGAATTAAGTCGGCCTGTATTTAGCCAAATTACAGGCGTTCCTTTACATTATATGATCTTCAATCAAACATGGTTTTGGATCAGCTTGATCGCTTTATTTTCAATGGGTGTTATTTTATCGGGTTTATACCCCGTCCTTGTATTGAGTTCTTATAAACCAATTGCTGCTTTAAAAGGCAAATTAGGAAACACGGCTAAGGGCATGAATCTGCGGAAAGCATTGGTCATTTTCCAAGTGATTATGGCTTTGATTTTGATCACGGCAACATTCGCCGTTTTCAAACAAATCTCATTCATGAAAGATCAATCCTTAGGGATCAAGATTGATAATGTGGTAGCGGTCAGAACGCCTCGCATCATTGATAGAGAAAGCATTCGTACACGAATGGCCTCCTTCAAAGAAGAGCTGATCAAAAACTCAAACATCAGCAAAGCCAGTGTGGTCACAGAAATTCCGGGTCGTCAAATTTATTGGGATGCCGGAGGCATTATGCCCGCAGGAACCGAAGACAGTAAGAACTATCAAATCGTGGGTATTGATTATGATTTTGTGGATCTGTTTGATGTGAAATTAGTTGCCGGACGTAATTTCTCCAAAGATTTTGTGACCGACGAAAAACAGGCCTTAATTTTCAATGAAACGGCTGTTCGTTGGATGGGTTTTGCTGATGCGGAATCGGCCATTGGACAACGTGTCAATTATTGGGGAGAGATCTACAATATCGTGGGTGTTTTTAATGATTATCACCAACAATCGCCTAAACAAGCTTTTGAACAGCATATTTACAGATATCTACCTACCGGCAGAGATGTAAGAGGAATGATTTGCATCAAAATGCATGAACAAAAAATCAAGGAAACCCTCGATCAGATTCAGAAATTATACACTGAATTTTTTCCTGGCAATCCCTTCGAATTTGTTTTTGTTGAAGATTATTATGAAGAGCAATACAGGGGTGATAATATGTTTGGAACTGTTTTTGGAATTTTTGCCATATTGGCCATCTTTATCACGGCTATGGGAATCTTAGGTTTGACCTCCTTCATGATAGAACAACGTACCCGCGAGATCAGCATTCGGAATGTCATGGGTGCCAGCTTACAACGCATCCTTGTTTTATTTGGAAAAGAATTCTTATATCTGATCTTAATTTCCTTTGTCATCGCTGCTCCCTTGAGTTATTGGGGGCTTTCCTACTGGCTCGAATCATTTAGTAATCGGATGAGTTTAAGTGTTGACATTTTTGTTTTCCCATTACTCATTACCCTCTTCATTGCGGGCAGCACTATTAGTTTTTTAGTATTTCATGCCGCTCGACAAAATCCAGTCGACACCTTGAAACACGAGTAAATAAAATAAAAAGCTATCAAAAAAGCCCACGATATAAATCGTGGGCTTTTTTAATGACAGTATATTGGTTATTTAGTATTCCATTCCGTCATCCATTTCATTGTCTTCACCATTTTGTCTTTCACGTTTCTGTTTATAGTTATTGATTTTATAAGAGAAACTCAATTGTAGAATTTGGCTTTCTCGCTGCATTACCATATGCTCCCAAATATTTGCTCCTTCAACGATCATATCACGCTTCATGGTTTTAAACAAGTCGCGTACCTGTAATGTTAATGTTGCTTTACGTTTCCAGAAATCATGACGCAAGGCTAAATCCGAGGTCATAAATCCCTTACGTTGACCCTGAGCAGTAGTCGTTGCTCCACGATAGCCTAAGCGTAATTGCAAGCGAGTTAGGGGGGTAAATTTATAGGTAGAATTCAATGAAGTACGCCAGTTCGTACTTGATCTATCAACTACACCACTTTCAATACTTCCTTTGATTTTGTAGTAGTAAATTGTACCGCTTAAATTCATGCTAAGTTTTTTCGAGAACTCCCGATTGATCATGGCTTCGGTTCCCAATGAATAATCTTTATCTAAGTTAGCTGACGTATGAAGCACATAACCCTCATCTGTATTTTGCAATATTCGAGTAATTAAATTTGTCGTTATTTTATAATAAGCTTCTACGGTCATAAAACTCTTAGGCCATTTTTTTTGCCAAGCCAATTCAAAAGAATCAATATATTCTGGTTCTAAGCCAGGATTCCCTTGTGAACGGTTATTTTCATCCATATAGCTCAAGAATGGGTCTAATTCTCTACCCCGTGGACGATTGATACGGCGGCTATAACTTAGCATCAACTGATTTTCTTGTTTCAATTGCTTTGAAAAATGCAGCGATGGAAAAAGATCAAATCGGTCAATAGTATAAAGTCCTGTGACCCCTTCAACCCCTGTTTCTCTATTGGTATACTCCGTTCGTAACCCTAATTGATATCCAAATCCATTGCTTGTTTCATTATTAAAAATAGCATAGCCTGAATGGATATCTCTTTTGAAATCGGAACTACTGCTAAACAATGGATTATTTATCCATGCACTTCCATCAAAATCTTCAAAATCATATTTCTCATACGAATCCGATAAACGAGCCTGATATCCTAACTCTAATTTCCCTTTCTCTGAAATAGGTTTTACATAATCCATTTGAACACGATACTCTTTATTTTCACTGATCTCAACCGAGCGATTACTATTGAGAATAGTTGCAGTTTCATTCCAAGAAGCATCGGTTTCTTTTTCAAGGGTAAAATCATCACTGTCACCATCTCTATTTGAATAATAGAAAAGGAAGTCTAATTTCTGACCTTTATCATCAAATTTATGTTGCAAATTAAAATTAACATCATAAAAATTAGAGTTCCGATTCATACTACTTAAACTGTTATAGTATACATTTGTACTGACTGGACTTGTAAATTCATTGGTATTGTTTAATCCGGACATTCCAAAATCAAAGGTTCCAAATTTACCACTTAAGCCCATCACTGTTTTATCAGAAAAGCTATACTCAACACCAAAATTCCCACCAACACTTTTACGATTCATATTACGAGCGCCAAATGAATTAATGTATTCCGTATAATCAGTATTGGTATAATAGGTTTCGCGATCACTTTTTCGAGTCATTTTGAAATTATCATCACGATAATCGAAGCCTCCAGTAAAGCTCCATTTATTGATCCTATAGTTTAACAAAACATTGGAACGATACTTATCATTCATCCCAGCACTTAAATTAACTAATCCTCCAAAACCTTGATCAACTTCTCTTTTCAAGATCACATTGATAATACCAGCGGTTCCATCCGGATCATATTTAGCGGAAGGATTGGTGATGATTTCAATATTTTCAATATTGCTGGCAGGCAATTGTTGTAAAGCATCACTTCCTTCCAAAATACTTGGGCGACCATTGATAAGAACTGTGAAATTCCCACTTCCACGCATGGTTACATTTCCTTCAATATCAACTTCAACAGAAGGCGTATTTTCTAGAACATCGGCTGCTGTGCCTCCAGCTGAGGTCGCATCTTGAGAAACATTTACAATTTTTTTATCAATTTTATATTCGTAGGAAATTTTATCTGCCACGATGTTCACACCTTCGAGCATAACCATCGATTGGGATAATATTTGTTTGCCCAAATCCACATTCGGATTACGAGGGAATAGTCGGATACTATCAATCGTGATCTTATCATACCCGATAAAATCAAGAGTCACTTTATACATTCCATAAGGAACCTTCTCCATCTCAAAAAACCCTTTTATGTTCGAGATGGTACCCGAGACCATTGAACCATCACGCATTTTAAATACAACAATATTGGCATATTCAACAGGCTCACCTGTTTGTTTATCAAATACTGATCCGGATATCTTACCCTCACCCACAGGACGTTGTCCATCAGACCTTTGCCCTTGCATTCCTCCAGGACGTTGTGCCATAAGATTTAAACTTATAACACCCATTACAATAAAAAATAGTAGTCGTTTCATTTTATAATTTCATTTTAAAAGCTATATGACAGTTTTAACAGGGATAACTTGCGGGGAGCTCCCACAATTTTTTGCATAATTAACATTATTTCTTAAATCGAGAATAAGAATATTATGATTTAACAATTAATTATGATTTGTAAAAGAAAATTTGGGCCAAAGGGCTATTATTCTTAGAAAAGACAAACTAGTTTGAACGGAGAAGCAATTTTTAGGATAAAAAAAACGGCTGATAGCCGCTTTCATTTTAATCCTCGTCCATTCTTCGTTGTCCTAACTTTATAAGATGTCCAAAATAGACCGCATTGGTAAAAACTTTATTACTTCCATACCAAACACCTCTAAAATTCGTATCATCGAAAATTGAAATAATCTTTCCCCGTCCAAAAGCATTAATCATAACAAAAGGGGCTCCTTTTATTCTTTCGTGATTAAGATCGGAACAATACCCACTTAAAAGGGGATCGTTTGAATAACGAATGGGCGATGCGTATGGGTTTT
>JBFFMB010000091.1:0-6470 GCA_041554455.1 Bacteroidales bacterium | reverse complement strand
TATAACCTAATATTTAAAAATTCTGATAAATTTAACCATCATGAGTAAAACGTTTCTAGCATTTTCGTCTGTGACGAAAAAAATTACCATGGCAATCGCAGGACTTTTCCTGATTGTTTTCCTATTGGTGCATCTTGGAATTAACTTATTCCTCTTGCCGATACATGATGAGCACAAAGAGTGGTTCGCTGCTGCAGCTCATTTCATGGGAAGCAATTGGCTTGTAAAAGCCTTTGAAATTGTTTTGATGGCAGCTTTTCTTATCCATATTTTAATGGGTATCATTCTGCAAATTGAAAATTGGATGGCCAGAGGACAAGGCTATAAAGTCGCTTCAAAGTCTAAAACTTCCTTCATGTCGAAGTACATTATTTGGACTGGGATCACTATTTTCTTGTTTCTAATTATTCACTTCTACAATTTCTACTTTATTAAGTTAGGAATGATTGCTGCACCAGCAGCAGCCAACATTGCCCATCCGCAAGAAGAGCATTTTTATGAATTGGCAGTGTGGCTATTTACAAATGACATGGTATTTAATATTTTATACTTGATTGCATTTGTGGCTTTAGGAATTCACTTGAATCATGCTTTTCAATCCGCATTTCAAACCTTGGGGCTTAATCATAAAAAATACACTCCTTTTATTAAAGGTGTTGGGCAAGCGTTCTCGATCATTATCCCAGCTGGATTTGCGATCATCCCATTGTATTTTATGTTTATCGTTTAATTAAGAAATTTTGCTTCAACCTAATAAATAAAAAAAGTAATGACAAAATTAGATGCAAAAATACCGGAAGGACCTTTGGCCGAAAAATGGACAAAATATAAGGATAATGCCAAATTGGTAAATCCTGCCAACCGTAAAAAATTAGATATTATTCTTGTTGGTACAGGTTTAGCCGGTGGTGCTGCAGCCTCTACTCTAGGTGAGATGGGCTACAATGTGAAGGCCTTCTGTTTTCAGGATACTCCTCGTCGGGCGCACTCTGTGGCTGCTCAGGGAGGAATCAATGCTGCCAAAAATTACAAAAATGATGGCGATAGTAATTATCGTTTATTCTATGATATGATCAAAGGTGGTGATTACCGTGCTCGCGAAGCGAATGTATATCGCGCTGCTGAGGTCAGCAATGCAACCATCGATCAATTAACGGCTCAGGGCGTTCCTTTTGCTCGTGAGTATGGTGGAACCTTAGATAATCGCTCGTTTGGTGGTGTTCAGGTTTCACGTACGTTTTATGCAAAGGGACAAACCGGACAACAATGTTTGTTAGGCGCGTATTCAGGAATGATGCGTCAGGTAAAAAAAGGCACCGTTACCATGTATCCTCGCCGCGATGTATTGGATATGGTGATTGTGGATGGCAAAGCGCGTGGAGTGATTGCTCGTAATTTAGTGAGCGGGAAAATCGAACGCCATTCAGCTCATGCAGTGATTTTAGCAACAGGTGGTTATGGAACGGTTTATTTTCTTTCTACCCTGGCGGTGAATTCAAATGCAAGTGCAGCTTGGGCAGCTTATAAAAAAGGCGCCATGTTTGCTAATCCAAGTTTTATACAAATTCACCCCACTTCGGTGCCTGTTTTGAATGATTATCAAGCGAAGCTTACGCTGATGTCGGAATCATTAAGAAATGACGGACGTATTTGGGTTCCTAAAAAAGAAGGCGATAAACGCCATGCCAATGACATTCCTGAAGAAGAAAGAGATTATTATTTAGAGCGTCGTTATCCTGCTTTTGGAAATTTAGTTCCTCGTGATGTAGCTTCTCGCGCAGCGAAAGAACGTTGCGATGCAGGTTACGGAGTTGGCGAAACAGGCCTTGCCGTTAATCTTGATTTCAAAGATGCCATCGCGAAGCAAGGACAAGCCGCTATCGAAAATAAATATGGGAATCTTTTCGAGATGTATGAAAAGATTACGGGCATCAATCCGTATACCGAACCCATGCGTATTTATCCTGCGGGACATTATACCATGGGAGGACTCTGGGTTGATTATAATTTAATGACCACCGTTCCCGGTTTATTTGCCATAGGCGAAGCAAACTTCTCCGATCATGGTGCTAACCGTTTGGGAGCAAGCTCACTAATGCAATGTGCCGGTGATGGCTATTTTGTGATTCCTTATACGGTCAGTAATTATTTAGCGGACGAAATTAAAACCCCTCGTTTCTCAACGGATCTTCCTGAATTTTTGGAAACCGAAAAAGCAGTGGTTGATAAAATCGAGAAACTAATAGCAGTGAATGGAAAAGAATCGGCGACTTCTTTCCACAAACGTTTGGGTAAAATACTTTGGGATTATAGCGGAATGGCTCGTAACGAAGAAGGTCTGAAGAAAGGATTGGAATTAGTGAATGAGCTTCAGGAAGAGTTCTGGAAAAATGTTCAGGTTCCAGGTACCGATAAAGAACTCAATCAAGAACTAGAACGTGCAGGTAGAGTGGCTGACTTTTTTGAAATTGCCAAATTGATTATCAATGATGGATTAAACAGAAAAGAAAGCTGTGGTGCTCACTTCCGTGAAGAAAGTCAAACCGAAGGTGGAGAAGCAAAACGTGACGATAAGAATTTCTCGTATGTGGCAGCCTGGGAATATTTAGGAGATGATACTCCTCCAAAATTACACAAAGAACCCCTCAATTTCGAGTTTGTAGAATTAAAAGAAAGAAGTTATAAATAGAATTTAGATAATAGACGCTAGACCTTAGACAAGAGAAAGTCTAATATCTAACATCTAAAGTCTTCAAATCGTAATGATATGAAATTAAAACTTAAAATATGGCGCCAAAAAAGTCCGAAGGACAAAGGCCAGTTTAAAACTTATTTATTGGAAGATGTTTCACCTGAGATGTCATTTCTTGAAATGCTAGATGCATTAAATGAGCGTTTAATCACCACAGGGGAAGATTATCCGGTAGCTTTTGAACACGATTGCCGTGAAGGGATTTGTGGATGTTGTAGTTTATACATCAATGGTCAACCTCATGGTCCAAGCTCAAAAACAACTACATGCGAATTGCATATGCGTGAATTTAAAGATAATTCAACCATTGTCATTGAACCATTCCGTGCCAAAGCATTTCCAATCATGCGCGATTTAATAGTGGATCGCAATGCGTTTGATAAAATTATGCAAGCGGGTGGATTTATTTCTGTAGATGCTGGATCAGCGCAAGATTCAAATTCTATCTTAGTTAAAAAGGAACGGTCTGATGATGCTTTCAATTCAGCCACTTGCATTGGTTGTGGAGCCTGTGTAGCGGCCTGTAAAAATGCTTCTGCCATGTTGTTTGTTTCGGCAAAAGTTTCTCAATATGCTTTATTGGAACAAGGTAGGGTTGAGGCTAAAGAGCGTGTTGAAGCCATGGTTGCTAAAATGGATGAGCTTGGTTTTGGTAATTGTACCAATACTTATGCTTGCGAAGCAGAATGTCCAAAAGGAATTTCTGTGGAGAATATTGCCCGTTTAAATCGGGAGTTTATTACGGCTAAAATCAGCTAAATAAGAGGTAAAATCTTTTATAGCCCATGACTTAAGTCATGGGCTATTTTTGTTTAATTTTTGGCTATATTTGAACACAGCTACAACAAAAAAATCTATGCTTTTTAAAGATATAATCGGACAATCTAAAGTTAAAGAACGATTAAAGCAAACCGTTAGGGATCAGCGCGTAAGTCATGCCCAATTGTTTTTGGGAGCTTCGGGGGTTGGGAAATTGCCTTTGGCCATTGCCTATGCTCAATTTGTGAATTGCACCAATCGTACTGATGATGATTCTTGTGGTGTTTGTCCTTCTTGTGTGAAGTATCAAAAATTGGCCCATCCTGACTTGCATTTTATTTATCCGGTTGCCTCTAATAAAGAAATCAAAAAACCTACTAGTAAATTATTTGCCGAGCAATGGCGAAATCTTCTCATTTCTCAATCAGGTTATATTACGCTAAATCAATGGTACGAAGCTATCGATATTGAAAACAAACAAGCCATCATTAATAAAGATGATTGTAATTCTATCATCACGACCTTGGCTTATAAATCGTACGAGGCAGAGTACAAAGTGATGATTATTTGGATGGTCGATAAATTATTTCATTCGGCAGCGCCAAAAATTTTAAAAATCCTTGAGGAGCCCCCAGAGAAAACGCTTTTCATCTTAATTACCGAAGATCAGGAACAACTATTGCCAACCATTCGTTCACGAACCCAAATTGTTAAGATCCCAAAGATTAACGATGAGGATTTGATTCAGGCTTTGATGGAAAAAAAAGCATGCACTGCTGATGAAGCTAAAAGAGTAATAAATCTTTCGGAAGGTAGTTATCAACGGGCTTTGATCAACTTAGAATCGGATGAAGACGAGCAAGCCAATTTTGTACTATTCCGCGATTGGATGCGTTTATGTTATACCAATGATGTCGCTAAAATCGTGAATTTTGTAGGGGATATTTCCAAAATTGGACGCGAAAAACAAAAGAATTTTCTGAGCTACGCATTGCGAACAGCTCGTAACGGAATACTCCTAAATCTTCAGCAGGATGATTTAGTGAAGTTAGAGAATGAGGAAATGAATTTTACAAAAAAGTTTTCTCCTTTTATTAATCCTGCAAACATTCAACAATTTGCTAAAGAATTTAACGAAGCTTTATTTCATATTGAGCGGAATGCAAATCCGTCCATCCTCTTTTTGGATTTATCCTTAAAGTCGATGCGCTTATTAAAACTGAAAAGAGCTTAGCTGCCAAAATTTAGTAAATTTGCAATTCAAATCTGTAACTAATGAGTGACGACAATATAAAACCCGAAAATAATAACGCTTTTTTAACTCGAGGCTGTCATTGTAAACCAAGCGATGAAGGCGGGAATGAAAACGTTTATAGCAAAATTCATTGCAAGCTTGCTAATCATGATTGGCTTGGTGATATTCAATTGCCCTCAGGCATGATTCGTTTTGATTGTGTGGAAGTTCGCTTCAAAAACAATCATAAAGAATTTTTTCGTATTCAAGGTGATTTTGAAATTCATGTTGGTGATATAGTGGCCGTTGAAGCAGCTCCGGGCCATGATATAGGCATTGTTACTCTTACCGGAGAAACTGCACGTTTGCAAATGAAACGTAAAAATGTTGATCCAACTTCTGAAGACGTTAAAAAATTATACCGTCGTGCCCGCCCAACGGATATCGAAAAATGGGTGAATTCTGTTGAAAGGGAAGATACAACCATGTATAAAACCAAGAAGATTACTCGTGATCTGAAATTGGACATGAAAATGAATGATGTAGAATATCAGGGTGATGGAACGAAAGCCGTGTTTTATTATACGGCCGATGACAGAGTTGATTTCAGAGAGCTGATTAAATTATTAGCTGATGATTTTAAAATTAGAATTGAGATGCGCCAAATTGGGGTTCGTCAGGAAGCAGCTCGATTGGGTGGCATTGGATCTTGTGGACGCGAACTTTGTTGTGCAACTTGGATGAGTAATTTTAATTCTGTAACGACAAATTCGGCACGTACTCAGCAGTTATCGTTAAATCCTCAAAAGCTTACGGGTCAATGCTCAAAACTTAAATGTTGTTTGAATTTTGAACGGGATGCTTATATTGATGCTCTAAAAGAATTTCCTGATAGCTCGATCGTTCTGAAATCAAAAAAAGGGAATGCTTTTCATCAAAAATCCGATGTCTTTAAAAAATTGATGTGGTATTCTTATGAAGATCAACCGGCAAGCATGATGACTTTAACTGTTCAAAAGGTGAAACAGGTTATTGAGATGAACCAAAAATCTAAGTTACCTGATAAACTTGAAAATTTTGTTTTACTTGAGGCCATTGAAGAACCCGAAACTGTTTTCGAAAATGTGGTTGGACAAGATGCACTGAACCGCTTTGACGTGAAAAAAAAGAAAAAAAGAAGGCAATAATTTTGCTCTAAATACATTATTAGGAGTAGCCGATATAAGTCTATGAGAAATAAAGTTATACATACAGTTTTGTTTTCACTAATAATAGCTATGTTCATTTCTTGTGGGAACAATTTTGTGATTAATGAAAATCAGTCTGTTAAAGGCTCCTGGGAAAGTAATCAGACGATTGATTTTGCATTTGATATTCAAGATACTATTGCAGCCTATTCTTTTTACATTAATATTCGAAATGATGTAGACTATAATTATAGTAATATTTATTTTTTCATCAATACCACTTTCCCGAATGGCTTATCAAGTCGTGATACCGTTGAATGTATCTTAGCTAATGTAAGAGGCAAGTGGCTTGGAAAAGGGATTGCTAATATTAAGGAGAGTTCTCATTTGATCAGAGAAAAACTATACTTTCCGGTGTCAGGATCTTACCAAATACAAATTGAACAAGCCATGCGTGATGAGGTCTTAGTTGGGATTGAAGATGTAGGAATTAAAATAATTAAAGAAATTTAAAATGTGCGAAACAGAGAAACCAAAG
>JBFFMB010000090.1:0-6506 GCA_041554455.1 Bacteroidales bacterium | reverse complement strand
TTATGCTGTTAGAATTAAGTTGATCGAAAAAGCTCGCTGACAGATATTTTTGGAGAAGATCAAAACCATTTCGGATATTGCAATACAAATAGAAATTGGATTCCTTATAGACATTGTCTGTAAAGGATTTGTAATTATCATTCAGATCCAAGGTTTTACCACTTTGATAAAGATCGATAAAGGATTCGAGTGATTGGGGCGAATTAGCCACCACCATAAATCCGTTTAAGAAAATATAATTGAAATTGCTAATGGCACTGAAAGATTCGCCGAGCAATAATTCCAAAATGCCTTCTTTATTGATTCGAAAAATCTCCAAGCCTTTGTAGCGTTTTACCAATCCACTGCCATTCACCCTTTGGTGAATTTGTCCCCATACTCGGCGGCTTTCTTGCAGATCCTTTGTTTTAATAAGAGCATAGCTATGGGAGCTAAATTCAGACGGTTTTGTTGCGTATGAAATGAGTGCAACTTCACTCCCTATTTGTGGAACGAGCAAATGCTCGAGATTTGTTTTTAGACTAATATTTAGATTATTGATTTTATTGCGAAAAGCCTCGTATCGATTTGTTGCTTTTAAATAGGTCTTATAATCCTCAAAAAAGAGTTGATAGTTCTCAAATCCATAATGTAGCATGAGACTGGTATTATAAGGCAATATTCCTGTAACAGTAATGGGTTGAGGTAATTGTTTTTGATAAAGAGCCAAAAAATGATTGCTCGAATCAGCTGCTCTAGTGTAACCATTTAATAAGAGTTCATCTTCTTTCAAAATCAAATCTAAACCTGTCCAGCTTGCGTAGTTTGTTGTATTTTGTGTAAAATCCAGATGGCTGTCTTTCACTAAGCTGCCCATAAATTGAGGGAAATTTGAATGCTTGATATAAATATTTGCATCTACATTTTTACCTGCACTTAGGTTTAATGATTTGAAATCGGGATCGTCTAAAATACTTTGAGAATTATGGATATGAGTAATCGATGCTTTCACCAGATCTTCATTGATACTTCCTATAAATAAATTCCCAATCAAGGCAAATGAATACGTATCCTCCGAATTATTAAAAATTATTTTTTTTATGCTTTCGCCTTGAAATTTACTTTGTAAGCGAGTGAAACTATTCCCATAAATAGCATCAAACAAACCATCTATCGTTGCATAGCCTGCTTGATGACCAATTTCTAAAGCCAGAAGAACTTCGTTTTTGCCATTGATAGAATGTAGGGATATTATCCCTTTCCCCTCTTGAATAAAGGAAGAAATTTTCGATTGCTTGGCAGCCACCGAATCAAAGCTATCATATTGACGAATGATAACATTCAATTCATCTAGTTTCTTGATTTCTCTCCACATTTTATTAATCTTCATCTCCTGACGGATGATGTTCAATGAGTTGAAGCTCATGAAAAATGAAGAGGATGGGGGAATGGCATCGAAACTACTAAATGTTTTATTTGAAAACTGTTTATAGATAAAAACAGCCGTAATCAAGATTGCAATAAAAATAAATACAAACAAAGTATTCGATACTACTTTCTTGTTACCAGACATGCCATTTAATTTTAATCAAATTTAATATAAATACTAGGGATGACGAGTAAAAGCTGTGATTATAATCAACAATCTTATGTTAATTAAAATGAATCGTTTAATTCAAATTGAGCTTGGTGTTTGTTGATCAGAAATGTAGCCATAATTTTAAACAAGTAGGAAACCCAAGAAGTTGTACTCCTGATTATTTTAACAAACGGAAGCTTTTTCGATGAAAATCGCAAATGCCAAATTTAGCGATGGCAGCTCTATGGCTTTTGGTAGGGTATCCTTTGTTTTTGTCCCATTGATAGGCAGGGTGATCGATTGCAATTTTTGCCATGAATTCATCCCTGTGAGTTTTGGCAAGTATGGATGCTGCAGCTATGCTTGCATATTTGCCGTCCCCTTTAATAATGCAATGATGTTCAATGTTTTGATAGGTTTTGAATCGGTTCCCGTCCACAAGAATAATGTCCACTTTTGTTTTTAACTGATCAAGCGCTCGATGCATGGCTAGCAATGAAGCGTTTAAAATATTGATTTCATCTATTTCTTTTTGATCAACCTGCCCAACGGCCCATGCTAATGCTTCAGTCTCGATAATTTCTCTTAGATAGTCTCGCTTTTTTTCACTGAGCTGTTTTGAATCATTCAGTAGCTCGTGTTTAAATTTTTTTGGTAGTATGACAGCCCCGGCAAATACGGGTCCGGCAAGACAGCCTCTACCGGCTTCATCGCAACCTGCTTCAATTTTATCTGGGGTGAAACTAGATTCCAACATTTAATAAATATTGATTAGTATCCCTAAAATGAGCAAGGAGAATAAGATATCAAACCAAAGTGTTTTTCGCAAATCATTAAAAAAAACAGCGACCATCAAGGATATGGGGATAATGAATGTTGAGAAGGAGGCCATGGTTTCATTGGTGATCAATAAACTAATGATGGAGATAATCAGAAAGTTTATAAATATGCTTGCTTTTTTTCGAACATGTACACTTTTCTCGCTTTTTCGTCCCAAAATGTGTAAAAATGAAATTAAAATGATCATTCCGAGAGCAACAGAAATAGCTATAGAAAGGATGTCGTTATAGGGCCAGCTAAATCTTATTCCCATAAAGAAATGTTGAAAATAGGATTCGAATAAATAGAGTTTGTCGCTAACAAAATAATAAGTAAAAAGAAATATATAAGGGGATAAAAAGCTGAAAATTGGGATGACCCACTCACGCCATGAAGATACTCGGTAAATTAATAATGTTATATAAATCAGCAAAAGAAAGAAAATCGATGGTAAAAAGAATAAGGTGGCCAAGCCCATATGAAACCCTAAGCGGAAGCTATCTCTAAGTACCCCTTCTTTTGCATACATATTTAGTAAGAAATAGACGCATGTCAGTATAAAAAAGTGACTCAGCAATGCAGGATTAAAGTATTGAAAACTGGGGTGATGACTCATTAGGGTAAAATAAATAAAGCTTCCCAATAGTGAGGTTTTGCTGATGAAATCGTTTTTAGTCAGGATTAAATTAAAGAAAAAGGATTGCAAAAGCAATACGCCAAAAGCTGTATAGGCCCAGATAAGTTTGCTATTTGTGAATTGAATCAATAAATTATACAGAGGGCTGCTTGGGCTTTGAGCTGCAATATAAGGTGGATTCAGAAATGTCGGGATCCATAATACCAGTGCAAATACAATAAATAAAAGGTATTGTTGGAGATAGCTATGTCGAAAAAATTTGATAAACATGTCTGTTATAGGTTTTGTGTCCTGAGCTTAAGCAGTGAATTTAAAAACATCGAGCACTCATTACAAATAGCTGATTAAATCCTTACCTAAATCCTTACGATAATTTTTCCCTTCAAAATTTATTTTTTCGGCTACCTTATACGATTTATCCAATGCTTCTTGCATGCTTTCGCCATAAGAAGTGATCGCTAAAACACGACCTCCATTTGTTAATACCTCTCCTGTTTCAGGATTGATTTTTGTTCCAGCATGAAAAATAAGGCTGTCGTGATCATCATCAAGTCCGCTAATTACTTTCCCCTTTTCATAATCTCCGGGATAGCCACCCGCTACCAACATCACTGCTGCAGTTTGACGAGTGTCGATTTCTATTTCACATTCATCGAGGCGATTTTCGGCTGTTGCAATCAGCACTTCCAGAAAATCATTTTTAATACGCGGGATGACTGATTCTGTTTCGGGATCACCCATACGCGCATTGTATTCAATCACAAAAGGTTCATTATTGACCATAATCAAACCAAAAAATACAAATCCTTTATAATCGATTTTTTCAGCAATGAGTCCGTTGATCGTAGGCTTGATAACCTGTTCTTCAATTTTTCGCATGACTTCCTTATCCGCAAAAGGGACGTGAGATATGGAACCCATTCCACCCGTATTTAGACCGGTATCTCCTTCGCCAATACGTTTGTAATCTTTAGCGACTGGTAGCATTTTATAGGATTTTCCATCCGTTATTACGAATACCGATAATTCAATGCCATCCAAGAATTCTTCAATCACCACCTTTGCTGAAGCATCCCCAAATTTTTGGTCGCTCAGCATTTCGGTCAATTCGTTTTTGGCTTCTTCAAAGGAATCAGATATGATGACGCCTTTTCCTGCAGCTAAACCATCCGCTTTTAATACATAGGGAGGTTTCAGGTTTTTTAAAAAATCAATTCCCTGATTCAAGGTGTCGGGTGTAAAGGTTTGATAGGCTGCTGTTGGGATATTGTTTTTGGCCATAAATTCTTTCGCAAAATCTTTACTTCCTTCGAGCATGGCTGCCTGTTTCACGGGGCCGATAATCCCTACCTTTTTTAATTCATGATTTTCCAGAAAGAAATCATGAATGCCTTCTACAAGCGGTACCTCAGGACCTACCAAGACGAGTTCTATTTTTTCATCAATGACCAATGTTTTGATTTTTTGGAAATCGGAAACCCCGATATTTACATTGGTTCCCAATGCTTCGGTTCCGGCATTTCCTGGAGCGATAAACAATTTTGAAAGTTTCGGACTTTGCTTAATTTTCCATGCTAGAGCATGTTCGCGACCACCTGATCCAATAATTAAAACATTCATATTTTTTGTTTTCTTGTTAAGAGATATCTGCTTATTTATTTGAAATCACAAATTACAAAAATCAAATCATAAATAAATTACAATATCCAATTTTATATAAGATTGTTTTTGAGCATTTGTTAATTCCTTATTTGAGCTTTAGGCTTGGTTAATCGTTTTCTCAATACTATTCCACAGTTTATCAGCCGTTTGTTGCCATGAGTAAACCGTTTTTTGCTTGTTTCCTTTTTGAATTAATTGCTTTCGCAAAATTGGGTCTTTTTCTATATTATTCAAAGCATTCGCTATAGAAATCACAGAAAAAGGATCGACCAAAAGAGCGGCATCTGCTGCGACCTCTGGCATTGAACTGGTATTTGAAGTAATGACCGGTACGCCCGATGAAAATCCTTCCAATATGGGCACTCCAAAACCTTCAAATAACGAAGTATAGGTTAAGGCCAATGCCGATGGAATTAGTTTTTGTAGCTCTTCTTGCGAAAGACGACCTGTAAAAATAACATCATTTTTAAAAACCAGTTTTTCAAAAATAGCTTTGAGTTTTTTGTTTCTCCATTTTTTTTTGCCCACAACCAATAACTTATTTGCCGATTTGGTTTCTTTTTTATGGATATCAAACGCCAGCAATAAATGTTTTAAATTTTTTCGTGCTTGGAGAGAACCTACGAAAATAAAAAAAGGAGATCCATCGCTGTACTTTTCCCTAACCGTTTTAATTTCGTTTTCGCTTAATGGTTTAAATCCGTCTTTGGCTGCACTGAACACGATGTCAATGTTGTCTTCTTCAACTGCATAGGTTTTTGCAATATCTTTCTTTGAGAACTCAGATACGGTCGCAATCCGATCAGCTTTTCGGGCAAAGCGTGGAAAAAAATAACGAAAATATTTTCTTACGAGCCAAGGCATTACCTCAGGATAATGTTCAAAATTTAAATCGTGCATCACGCATAATTGCTTGCATTGGCTTCTGAGTGATAAATAGCCATCAGGCGAAACAAATAGATCGGGTTTTATTTTGTTCAAAATGTTGGGAATGGAATGTTCAAACCAGATATAATGCAATAATGGATGTCGAGCTTGGGGATGAATTATAATCGGAGTGACATTTTTTGCATACAGAAATTCCTCCTCAAAATCTCGATCAAACAGAAAATAGAAATGATGCTCAGGGTGATCTATAACAATTCGTCGAAAGCATTCGTGTGTAAACCAACCAATTCCTTCCAATTGGTCTTTAAGCAATAAACGAGTGTTAACAACTATTTCCATTTCGTATATACTGTTTAATACGATCAAATTAAATCATTAGTCAAATATCCGAATTTTATTTGACGTTTTCAGCGATTCCTTATATTTGACGCTTCTAAATAAATTATTATCTAATCCTATTTTTGAATTTTCTGATGCAAAAAAAATTTCTGATAAATTTAATTTTGCTTCTTGGTTTAAATCTCCTAATCAAGCCGTTTTGGATATTTGGTATTGATCGTACTGTCCAAAATGTAGTGGGTTCAGAAAATTACGGTTTCTATTTTGCCATCTTGAATTTCTCATTTTTGTTTAATGTCATTCTTGATTTGGGTATTAGCAGTTTTAATGGACGAAATATAGCACAACACGGACAATTGCTAAATAAATATTTTTCAGGGATATTGGTGATGAAGATGATCTTAGCGCTGGCCTATGGATTGTTTATTCTTTTGTTGGGATATATTATCGGATATGATGAATCACAATTATATTTATTACGATGGGTCGCTTTCAATCAGATTTTATTATCGTTTATCATTTATTTAAGATCAAATATATCGGGTTTGCTGATGTTGAAAACGGATAGTTTTATATCCATACTCGATCGATTTTTTATGATAC
>JBFFMB010000089.1:0-6513 GCA_041554455.1 Bacteroidales bacterium | reverse complement strand
TGGCATTTCCTTTGGTGCCGATCGCATATATGATGTCATGAATGAGCTTAATATTTTTCCTGACAATAAAGAATTTTCAACAAAATTGATGTTTGTAAATTTTGGAGATCCCGAAGCTAAACATTGCTTAAAACTTGTTGCTGAAATGCGCAAGAATGGCATTAGTACCGAGCTATTCCCCGACCCTGCCAAAACAAAAAAACAAATGAACTATGCCAATAAAAAAGGCATTCCATTTGTGGCTTTAATTGGCGAAACAGAAATGCAAGAAGGTATTATCAATCTGAAGAATATGCAATCAGGCGAGCAAAAGTCAGTGAGTTTAGAAGAGCTAATTTCTGAACTTAGCTAAGCAAAAACACATCTTTTAGTTCTTGAATTTGAGCATCGGTCAAAAGTTTGACGCTACCCATTTGATGGGCTAGTAAAATGACTTTTGCTGTAAAATCTAAGACCTCCATCCTATCGTATAGATTAAATAAAGAATGTCCTTCAACAAATACATTCCCTTTCTTTTCAATGGATATCATCGTATGTAGCAAGAGATAACTTTCAGGTATTATGTTACACGAAAAATCAAGATTCAATGCGTGTAGTTTTTTTATTGAACTTAGCTTAAAGGTCGCTCTATAAAATTCATCTAACTTTTCTTCAACAATGTCAATTTTTTCATCCAGACTTAAAAAATGGCTTGCTCGATTTTTGTAAAATGCTATAGATTCCTCTAGCTCAATATCAAAACTCTTAGCTAAAATTGAGTTGAAAATAGAATCTTCAATCTTAAAATATTCCTGAACTCGATTACTCAATTTTCGAATTTTATCTGCCGCCTCCCCTATCGTTTTTCCGGTGGCTATGGCTCCATGATTTTGCATAATCACAAGAGTGGGATCCTTCTCAAAAGCCTTACAAATATGTTGCCCCAATTTGTCACTTCCTGGTATGGCATACTCAGCATAGCCAAAGTTAAATTCATCGAGTAGGTCAAACAATTTCTGATCAGGATATAACAAACTCAAAGCCACCAAAACAGGCGAATGAAGATGACAAACCGCTTTTACTTCTGGAAAAGTTTTATAAATCGCATGATGAAAAGGAAACTCCATACTTGGTTTATTGGAATTCATCAAATTTCCTTCAGCATTTACACAAGCAAAATCTTCCGGTACTAAAAACCCTTTATCAATTTGAGAAGGGGAAATCCAAATAGTATGATCCTCATCCTTTGATGAAATATTACCTCCAGAAGCAGTGGTCAATCCCTCTCGGTAAATTTGCCAAATACAATCCTTTAATATTTCAGCCGTTTTCAATTTCATCATTATTCAAAAATCATCGTATAATAACGCTCAATACTTTCTTCCAATTCAACTACCGATACATATTTGCTAAAACGTCGTGTTTCCTTTCCATCGAAAAACACTAAAATAGTAGGACTCGCAAAAACACTAAACGCTCCTGTTACTTCAGGTACAGATTCTGCATCTAAAAATTCAATTTTCATTTTAGGAAATTTTCTTTGCACTAAATCCAATACTTTGGGGCGAAGACTAATGCAAGGCGCACAGTGATTGGTTGAAAAATAAATCAGCACGGCTTCATTATTTTGAATGAGGTTTTGTATTTCAATGAGTGATGTCAGCATAGATTGGAAATTTAATACAAAATAAATGAATATTTCTTTAGCATTGAGTTTAAATAATTTATACTTTTATCCCTCAATTAAAAACACGATGAACTGGAGTTTAAAATTCAAAATTAAAGTCAATCGTACTTCACTCTGCTAAGTCCGTTGCTTCAATGCGTACAAACGAATCGCATTAAATCGGATGTTTTGGGTAATCGTATTTTGTATTCTTAATTGCCCAAAACCAAATTGTTTTCCTAATTACATTATCGTCCGGTTTAAAGAAACGTTAAAATTTATTTAATTGAATTTTTCAACAGAAAAAAAATGAAGACACATCAAATTAGTTCAGAAAAACTGACTTATAAAACCATCTACAATATATTAAAGGATAATACTAAAATAGAATTATCCGAAGAATCTAAAAACAGCATCTTAAAATGTCGTCAATATTTGGATGATAAAATGGCTTCGCATGATGGGCCTATTTATGGAATCAATACCGGTTTTGGATCGCTTTGCGATGTTCAAATTTCGAGAGAAGAATTGGGGACTTTACAAAGCAATCTGGTTAAATCGCATGCTTGCGGAATTGGGGATGAAGTTCCTCAGGAAATTGTTAAACTAATGATTCTGCTCAAGATCCAATCATTATCCTACGGTCATTCAGGTGTACAATTAAGCACGGTTGAAAGACTCATCGAATTTTTCAATCACGACATTATTCCTGTTGTGTTCCAATTAGGGTCATTAGGTGCATCAGGCGATTTAGCTCCTTTGGCACATATGTCTCTTCCTTTACTTGGTTTAGGAGAAGTTTATTATAAAGGCGAAAAAAGGGAAACGGAATCCGTTTATAAAGAACTACATTGGAAACCTATTTCATTGAGATCTAAAGAAGGACTTGCCTTATTGAACGGAACTCAATTTATGAGCGCCTACGGTGTGATGAGTTTATTAAAAACATTCCGTGCTTCACAATTGGCTGATATTATCAGTGCGGTTTCGCTTGAGGCTTTTGATGGTCGGATTGAACCTTTCAACGATTTAGTTCATCAAATTCGTCATCACAAAGGACAAATCAAAACAGCCGAACGTATCCGGATGTTGCTCGAAGGAAGTGAAATTATCAATCAGCATAAAGAGCATGTACAAGACCCCTATTCTTTCCGCTGTATTCCACAGGTTCACGGTGCATCCAAAGATTCGGTGAATTATGTAGCTTATGTTTTCTCCTGTGAGATCAATGCAGTGACTGACAATCCTACTATTTTCCCCGATGATGATTTAATCATTTCAGGTGGAAACTTCCACGGACAACCTTTGGCATTGGCATTGGATAATTTAGCGATCGCTGTTGCGGAATGGGGAAATATTTCTGAACGAAGGACCTATCAATTACTTTCAGGAAAACGAGGTTTACCCGCCTTTTTGGTGGCTAATCCGGGTTTGAATTCTGGATTCATGATTCCACAATATACGGCTGCATCTATTGTTAATCAGAACAAACAATTGTGTACACCTTGCTCTGTTGACTCGATTGAATCCTCACAAGGACAAGAAGATCATGTAAGTATGGGAGCCAACGCTGCTACCAAGGGATACAAAGTTGTTCAGAATCTGGAACGAATTTTGGCCATCGAACTATTTAATGCTGCTCAAGCTTTAGAATTCAGAAAGCCCAAAAAATCATCGCAATTTATAGAAGACTTTATTAGCGAATATAGAAAATATGTAAGCTTTATTGAGAATGATCAAATCATGAGTACAGCAATGAATGCCAGTGTGGAATTTATTCAAAATATAGCGCTGAATATTCCAGATGCTTTGAGAGAAGATGTATAAAAAAGAAATAACAAATGACAATTCTCAAATTCCAAATAAAATTCATTATCCAAAATTTCATTACACAAAAGTTTGAAAATTGTGCGATTGAAAATTGTGAATTATTTGTTATTTGAGAATTGCGTTTTGGAATTTTATTAAAAAATAATATTAACCTAACAAAAACATTATGACTTACATTATTACTGGAGCAGGATTAACGATTGAAGACGTTGTTGCTGTTGCACGTCACGGAAAGAAAGTAGCTATTCATCCGGATGCCATCAAACGCATGGAAAAATGCAGAGCTATGCTTGAACGCAAAGTTGAAGCTGGTGAAATCATGTATGGGGTCAATACCGGCATTGGTGAATTTTCGGAAGTTGTTTTGAATGACGATCAAGTCAAAGATTTTCAAAAATATTTGATTTATAATCATGCAGCTGGTATTGGTGATGCGATGCCTTACGAACATGTTCGTGGAGCAATGCTGGGTCGAATCAATGTTCACGCACACGGGAATTCAGGTGTTCGTCCAATCATCACTCAAACATTGGTTGAAATGTTGAATAAAGGCGTGACTCCATTTGTTTGTAAAAAAGGATCCGTTGGAGCTTCTGGCGATTTAGCACCGATGTCGCAAATTGCTTTATTGATGATGGGCGAAGGAAAGGCTTATTATAAAGACGAATTACTAGAAGGAAAAGAAGCCATGAATCGTGCAGGCATTGAAATCCCTGGATTGCAAGCACGTGATGGGTTAGCCACTATTAATGGCTCAAATGTATTAACAGCCATGAGTGCTATTTATTTATATGATGCCAATCGTTGGTTAAAACAAGCAGAGATTGCTGCGGCCATGTCGTTGGAAGCACTCAAAGCAAATATGAAACCTTATACTCCCAAATTACACGAAGTAAGGGGCTTTCACGGAGCTATTCGTTCAGCAAATGCGATCAACAAATTAGTTGAAGGAGGTGATTTAAAAGAAGGAAAAGTTCAATGTAAAGTTCAGGATGCATATTCAATGCGCTCTACTCCACAAGTTATTGGAGCTGCTCACGATGCTTTAGTTTACGCACGCTCTCAAGTTGAAATTGAATTAAACGGTGTCGGTGATAATCCAATCTTTTTCCCTGATGAAGATTTGCAAATATCTGGGGCAAACTTCCAAGGAACACCTGTGGCTGTACCTATGGATATGATCGGAGCAACCATCACTATGGTTTCGGTCATGTCGGAAAGAAGAATGAACCGCTTGAATAATCCTGCATTAAGTGTCGGTCTTCCTGCATTTTTAACCAAAGGTGCTGGCATGTTCTCTGGTTTAATGTTAAGTCAGTACACTGCCGATATGCAAATCGTAGAACAACGAATTTTATCTGCCCCTGCATTTATTCAAAGTATTCCGGCTGCTGCCGACCAAGAAGACTTTGTTTCGATGGGAATGAATACGGCTATAAAAAATATTCAAATTATGGATAATGCTTATGGTATTTTAGGAATTGAATTGATGGCCGCTGCTCAAGCATTGGATTTCCGTGAATATAAATTCGGTAAAGGAGTTACAAAGGCAAAGGAAATTATTCGTAAATATGTTGACTTTTTGGATATTGACCGCCCTCTTTATAACGACCATAACGCCATGAAAGACTTGGTTCAATCAGGTGAAATTTTAGAGGAAGTAGAAAAAACTGTAGGAAGTTTGGAATAAACTTTTATATTATTAACCATATATAAGCCTGTATACAAAATACAGGCTTTTATTTTATCATCTAATTTTCTAATTTTGATGCATACATGGAAAAACCAATTTTTATTGATCATCGGAAAAAAAAGCGTCCTGAATTATTGACCCTTTTGTGCATTTTAACTTTTATTTACAGCGGACTACAAATGCTGTCTAATTTGTTCATGCTCCTAAATAAGAATTTCATTGTAGATAATATTGATGAGAGCAATTTTAAGGTCGAAGATTTTCAACCAATTTTAGATATGCCCCCTCAATTTTTTCTGTTGAATACAATTCTTTTTACAATTGTTCTTTCAGGTGCGATTTTGATGTGGAATTTAAAAAAAATTGGATTTCATTTATACAGTCTATCACAAATCGCCTTACTCTTTGTTATTTCGATTTTCAACCCATTCAATTCTACTCCATTTGCAGAGATTTTAATGACCGCAATGTTCATATTGTTATATTATCGACATCTAAAATTTATGACCCGATGAAAAAACAAATTCAAACATCGAATTTCTGGCATACCGTTTTATGCATTTCAGCTTTTACATACAATCTTTTTTATATTGTAATTATAGCTATTGGGTTAGTGAACATTTCTGTTTTACAAAAAACATTCCTTAATTATATTGAATCAGATACACAACATTCGCACCTATACTTTTATATTTTATCATTACTCCTTTTGACTCTATGTTCAAGTTTCGGATTGATTAAACTCTTTTTATTAAAAAAATCAGGGCTATATATTTATACAATTTCAACTCTCGTTTTAATGATTTTTAAATATCTCTTTATTACTGTTAACTGGATTGAAATTGGACTTCTATCTACTTATTTACTTTTTTTTCTAATGATGCGAAGAAAATACTCCTAAAACTCAAGAAAATATGCACATTTGAGATAATGGAGTTAAAATATTAATAATTACTATTCAATCCCATCTTCAAAACAGCTAAAGACTAGAGAACAAGCTGATTATAACCGTTTCACACTATTTTTATATATTCTAAAATATATTATTTTTTGACTGACTATCAGTTATTTATATATAACAACAAGGCGGCATCTTTCACAGTATTTCAAAATTCTGATATATATTTTGTTTTTGGTGTGATTTTTTTATATTTTGCGGTGTGAAAATTACTTTCTATGTTGATTAGTAGGACAATTACAACAGCTTATTAGACAGTAAATTAAATATGAACCAAATTTTTTATTAACCAAATTTTTTAATTATGAGAAAATTTACAATTTGGCTAACATGCTTGTTATTTCTTGCAAGTATGGGTGTAGCTAATGCTCAATCAAAGGTAATTAC
>JBFFMB010000088.1:0-6546 GCA_041554455.1 Bacteroidales bacterium | reverse complement strand
TATTATACTGATTTTGCCAAAGAATTACCAAAAGATACGGTTATCTTAACAGCTGGATGTGCAAAATATCGCTACAATAAATTAGAATTAGGTGATATTGGTGGCATCCCACGTATGTTAGATGCTGGTCAGTGTAACGATTCTTATTCATTAGCTGTTATTGCGCTTAAATTGAAAGAAGTGTTTGAATTAAATGACATTAACGATCTTCCAATTGCATATAATATTGCATGGTACGAACAAAAAGCGGTGATTGTACTTCTTGCTTTATTATCTTTAGGTGTGAAAAACATTCATTTAGGCCCGACATTGCCTGCATTCCTTTCACCAAATGTAGCAAAGGTTTTGATTGATACTTTCGGAATTGCTGGTATTGGTTCTGTTGAAAGCGACCTCGAATTATTTGGTGTTGCTTCTAAAAAAGAAAACTAAAATTAACTTTAGAACTGGGACATTGAGCAAAGTCGAAATGCCCCAGTTCTTTCTAAATCTATAATTATGGAAATCAATGAATTCAAAAAAGCACACATTTTCAAGTTTGAAGATGAAGTCGATTATTCAAGCGGATCAATCATTAGCAAAAATGTATTGAAAAATCCTGCTGGAAATGTTTCATTATTCTCTTTCGATAAAAATGAAGGATTAAGTGAACATACGGCTCCTTTTAATGCAATGGTTCAGGTGATTGACGGTCAAGCCGAAATTTATATCGATCGTAAACCTTATCTTGTTTCTAAAGGCGAAACCATTATCATGCCTGCAAATATCCCTCATTCCTTAAAGGCAGTTGAAAAATTTAAAATGATCTTAACGATGATTAAGGGCTAAGGGCTCTTTTTTTGGTGCAATTTTATTATCTTTATTAAGATTTTATTAAAATAAAACCCATGAGTGAACTAATTAATAATTCTCAAAAGAGGAAGGACTTGCTAAAGCATATGATCCTTCAATTGCATGCAGGCGATGCACCAGAAGAGGTGAATACTCGCTTAATTGAATTAATGAAAAAAATCCCATACGGCGATGTCGTTGAGGTTGAACAGGAACTGATTTCTGAAGGAGTGTTGGATGAAAAAGAAGTCTTGAAATTTTGCGATATGCATACCAAGGCCTTGGAAGGAGCTATTGATCAAAGTGGAGCTAAAGAAATTCCAGAAAACCATCCTGCCGATGTATTCCTAAAAGAAAACAGGGAATTGCTAAAAGTGATTAAGCAGATGGATGTTTTATTCGATGAGATTTCTTCCTTGGAAAATGACTCTAAAATTCCTGAATATTTCATGAAATTGAAAGCTCTGTTTAATGCTTTATGGGATGTGGATAAGCATTATCGGCGTAAAGAAAATCTCTTATTTCCTTATTTGGAGAATTATGGGATTACAGGTCCTCCAACAGTAATGTGGGGAAAACATGATGAAACCCGTGGTTTTTTAAAAGCAGCACTTGAAGCAGTTGAGGTGAGTAAAGGAATTACGGTTGAAGAGGCTAAAAATGTTATCGATACGGTTTTCAGGGTGGCTACTACTGCCGTTGCAGATATGTGCATGAAGGAAGAAGAAATTCTGTTTCCCATGTGTATGGATAAGTTGACCGATATTGAATGGTATGAAATTCAAGATCAAACTTTGGAAATTGGTTTTTGTTTGTACGATCCAAAAGGACTTTGGAAACCAGAAGGAATGGATGCTGCTAAAAAGGAAGTTGAAGCAGATGATGAGCTTATTCAATTACCCAGTGGTAGTTTTACTAAAACTGAACTTCAAGCGATCCTTAATTCGCTACCTATTGATATGACTTTCGTCGATAAAAATGAAAAAGTAAAATATTTCTCACAATCGGAAGAACGCATATTTGATAGAAACAGAGCTATCTTAAATCGTGATGTAAAATTATGCCATCCACCATCAAGTGTTGGTATCGTTGAGGAAATTCTGCATGATTTTAGTTCCGGAAAAGAAACAAAAGCTCCTTTCTGGATACAAATGGGCGGACAGTTTATTCATATAGAATACATCGCTTTAAAAGATGAAGAAGGTAATTTCTTGGGCACACTCGAAGTTTCTCAAAATCTAACGGAGAAAAGAAAATTGGAAGGAGATCAACGTTTGTTGAGCTACAAAAAGTAAAATGTCAATAAATAATTTTCAAATAACAAATAAATCACAAATACGAATGTTCCAATGTTCAAAACAGTTTTTAATAATTGAAATTTGAATATTGAAATTTATTTGAGTTTTGGAATTTGATCTTTGTTTTTTTGAATAATGAGAATTTAAAAAAAATTACAAAAAAGAAGAATCAAACAATAATAAAGAACAGAAAATACTATGGATCATTCACACCCAACAAGTATCGAAAATACGCCTCAGCCTGATTGGTTTGACGCTGCAAAAATTTCAACAACATTGGATGCCCGCCCAATGCTGGCTTCAGGTCAACACCCTTTAGAAGCAGTTTTGAGTGGACTCGATGAAATGAATGAAGATGGGATATTTGAATTAATAGCGCCTTTTGTACCTGCTCCATTATTGGATAAGGTAAAAGCCAAAGGCTATTTAGTGTGGACAAAACAAGAAGAATCTTTGTTTAGAAATTATTTTTTCAAAGCGTAAACCCTTAGATATTCGTTTCTATTTGAATATGAAAAAAAGTCGATTCCTGAAAAGCGTGAAGTGGTTCCATCGATGGCCATCGATTATTGTGGCCATCTTTTTGATTTGCTGGGCCATTTCAGGAATCGTTTTAAATCATCGATCCACCTTCTCCTCTTTTGATGTCAATCGAAATTTATTAGCCAAAGAATATCACTATAGAAATTGGAATAATGCCTCCCTAAAGGGAAGTTGTATTATTGGCAAGGATAGTGTATTGCTTTATGGGAATATGGGTATTTGGTTGAGCAATGCTGAGTTATCTGAATTCACAGATTTTAATAATGGCTTCCCCAATGGGATTGATCATCGTAAAGTTTACAAAGTTTTTAAAAGCTCCAATGGAACTCTCTTGGCTGGAAGTTTATTTGGCCTTTATAAGTTTGATGTTAAAAATTGGAATTGGATCAATATTCAATTACCTGATGATGAAGAACGAATTGTTGGCTTAACTCAAAAGGGAAATACCATTTATGCAATGAGTCGTTCTCATCTTTTCGTTGCAGAAGATGAAGAGAACTTAAACTTTTCTAAAATATATGTGCCAGCTTATAATGGCTATGATAATAAAATTGGCTTATTCAAAACCCTATGGGTGATTCATTCAGGGGAGATCTATGGATCGATTGGTAAACTGATTGTTGATTTTGTGGCTCTGATTTTTGTGCTCTTGACTATCACTGGATTGATACACTATTTTGTGCCAGGAATTATCAAGCGAAGAAAGAAAAAGGAGAGAGACAATGCTCGTATTAAAAAGATTAATAAGTTCTCAATTAAATGGCATAATAAGTTAGGGATTTATCTTGTCCCTATTCTCATCATAACTGCTCTAACCGGAATGTTTCTCCGACCACCATTACTGATTGCAATAGCCAATTCAAAAGTGAATAAAATTCCGTATACCACTTTAGCTGATCCCAATCCTTGGTACGATAAATTTAGAGATATTTTATATGATGATGATTTGGATAGATTCCTGATTGGAACCGCAGAAGGCATTTATTTCTCCGAAGATGATTTTACGTCTGAATTAATAAGACCTTCTATCCAAGCACCAATATCGGTCATGGGAATTAATGTATTAGAAAAAAAAGGTAGGGGTGAATATTTGGTTGGCTCTTTCTATGGACTCTATCGTTGGATGCCTGATTATAATTATGTAGAAGATTACATTAATAAAACGACCAATATTTATATAGATAGGGCAGGCCCCACACTAGGTAAATTCATGTCGGCCGGATATGTATTAAAAGATGATGGAAGTGAATTCCATATTGATTATAATGTTGGTGCTTTCCCAATAATGCACAAAAACCATTTTGTGCTCATGCCTGAAAAAATTATAAAAAGCAGCCCCATGTCTCTTTGGAATTTTGCCTTGGAAGTTCACACTGCTCGTTTCTTTAAATTTTTATTTGGGGATTTTTACATCCTTATCGTACCTTTAGTTGGATTGTTTACGCTTATTATTCTACTCACAGGACTCATTATTTGGGTTATGTTGCTGATTAGGAGGAAATAAGATCTTTGTTTGGAATAGCTATAAATTAGGTTTTACTGATAAATATTATATAAATAATGAACCTAGATATTAGGAATTCATTAATTTTGATATACGAATTAAGGTAATTAAATACCGTAATTCAATTAATAAAATTAATCCGAACAATGCGAAGAATAATTAGATTTTTAACACCTCCGAAAGCATGGCAATTACCAGCTTTTATCATTAGTGGCGCATTTATTGGCTTAGCGGCCTACGCATTTTATATGTCGAATGCAGCGTCTTATTTATCAGACGATCCAAAAACCTGTGTGAATTGTCACATCATGGCACCAGAGTACGATACTTGGCAACACAGTTCACATCGCGAACATGCCAACTGTAATGATTGTCATGTGCCACACAACAATGTGTTTAATAAATATTTCTTTAAAGCAAAAGATGGGATGCGTCATGCAGCAATATTTACGGCACGCATGGAGCCTCAAACTATATTTATTAAGGAAGCAGGGCAGGAAGTGGTTCAGGATAATTGTATTCGTTGCCATGTAAAGCTAATTGCTGATGCTAAACTGTTGGTGCAAACCGATGAATATTATGGTCATTTTCAAGATCGTCAATGTTGGGAATGTCATCGTGATGTTCCTCACGGACGTGTGAACAGTTTGTCGAGTACACCTAATGCAAGGGTTCCTGTGCCAACTAGTCCGGTGCCAAATTGGTTAAAATCATTTACTGAAAAATAATTATTAAAATATTTATAATAGACAAAAATCATACAATGGAAACAAGAATTCAAAAAAACAGAAAACCCTGGGTTAATTGGTTATTTTTTATCGTTACCATAGGACTTGTATTTGTATTAGGATTATTAGCTTCTTCAATTACTGAAAGAAGAGCAGAAGCTGTATTTGCTTACAAACCAAAAGTCGAAATTAGTCCTTTTGAGCCTCGTCAAGAAGTATGGGCTGCAAATTACCCATTGGAAGCTGAATCTTATTCTGAGACAGCTGACACTAGTTTACATACCTTATTCAATGGCAATGCGATGATTGATATGTTAGAAGTTGATCCTCGATTGGTCGTTTTATGGGCTGGTTATGGATTTGCTAAAGATTATAATCAAGGTCGTGGACATTATTATGCGGTTGAAGATTTACGCAATTCGTTACGTACTGGCGGACCTAAAGGTCCCGATGATGGGCCTATGCCAGCGACTTGTTGGACTTGTAAAAGCCCAGATGTACCTCGTTTGATGAACGAAAAAGGAGTCACAGAATTCTATTCCGGGAAATGGGCCAGTAAAGGTGAAGAAATTGTGAATGCCATTGGTTGTGCCGATTGTCATGATTCTGAAACTATGGATCTTAAAATTACTCGCCCAGCTTTGATCGAAGGATTTGCTGCTATGGGTAAAGATATTACAAAAGCTACTCATCAGGAGATGCGCTCATTGGTTTGTGCTCAATGTCACGTTGAGTATTACTTTAACAAAAAAACACCTGCTGAAGGTGTTCCTTATTTAACGTTCCCTTGGGCTAAAGGCACTTCCGCTGAAGATATGTTAGATTATTATAATGAAATGGGTTTTGCAGATTGGACTCATAGCTTGAGTAAAGCACCTATGTTAAAAGTTCAACATCCTGGATACGAATTATACCAAACAGGAATTCATGCTGAGAGAGGTGTGAGTTGTGCCGATTGTCATATGCCTTATCAAAGCAATGGTGGACAAAAATTTACTAATCATAAAATGGTTAGTCCGTTAGATAACATTGCCAGTTCTTGTCAGGTTTGTCATCGCGAAAGCGAAGCAACCTTAACTAAAAATGTATACGATCGCCAATTGAAAGTAATTGAATCTCGTGATCAAGCTGAGATTGAAATTGTACGTGCACATGTTGAAGCCAAAACGGCTTGGGAAGCAGGAGCAACTGAAAGTGAAATGAAAAGTATACTTCAGTTGATTCGTAATGCACAATGGTTCTGGGATTTTACAGCAGCTAGTCATGGTGGAACATTCCATTCACCTCTTGAATCAGCTCGTTTAGCCGGTAAAGCAATTACTATTGCAAAAGAAGCTAGAGTTGAATTGGCTCGTATTTTAGCGAAGCATGGTATTTTTGAAGCCATTCCTTATCCAGATATCACCAATAAAGCTAAAGCTCAAAAATTTATCGGCTTGCCAATGGATAAATTGAATAAGGAAAAACAAGAATTTATCAAAACGGTTCTTCCTGAGTGGGATAAAAAAGCAGCTGAGAGAGAAGCAACGTATGATAAAAAATAGATTTGAATAGGTTAATAAGTAGAAAAGGGGACACTAAATTTAGTGTCCCCTTTTCTACTTATTAACCTATTCAAATCTATTTTTTATCATACGTTGCT
>JBFFMB010000087.1:0-6561 GCA_041554455.1 Bacteroidales bacterium | reverse complement strand
GCAAACATTAATTAGCAACAAATGGAATTTACAGCAAAACAGATCGCAGAAATTTTGAATGGAACCATCGAAGGCGAAACCGAAATAAAAGTTAATACGCTTTCTAAAATCGAAGAAGGGAAAAAAGGCTCTCTCACATTTCTGGCGAATCCAAAATACACACAATATATTTATAGCACAGAAGCCTCTATCGTCATTGTAAACAACGATTTTGTAGCGGAAAAAGAAATTAAAAGCACATTGATACGCGTGAAGGATGCTTACTCAGCATTTGCACAATTACTTGAAGCTTACAACCAAATAAAATTAAATAAAAGCGGCATCTCAAAACATGCAGTCATTGCTGATTCAGCAAGCATCGGAAAAGATGTTTATATAGGCGAATTTGTGGTCATCGGCGAAAATGCTAAAATTGGAGACAACGTAAAAATTTATCCCCAAACGAGCATTGGAGATAATACAAGCATTGGGAACGGATGTTTAATTTTTTCAGGTGTAAAAATATATTCGGATAATATCATTGGAGAAAATTGCACTTTCCATTCAGGAGTTGTTATTGGTGGTGATGGTTTTGGTTTTGCTCCACAATCTGATAATAATTTTAAGAAAGTAGCTCAAATCGGGAATGTGATCATCGAAAACAACGTAGAAATTGGTTCGAATACCTGTATTGACCGAGCAACACTAGGAAGTACAATCATCCGCAAAGGAGCAAAAATTGACAACCTTATTCAAATAGGTCATAATGTAGAGATAGGCGAAAACACAGTAATTGCTGCTCAAACAGGCGTTTCAGGATCAACAAAAATTGGCAAAAACTGCATGATAGGTGGACAAGTTGGCATTATTGGACATTTAGTTATTGGTGATGGGGTAATGATTGCAGCTCAATCGGGTGTTGGATCAAATATTAAAAGTGGAAGCATCATACAAGGATCGCCTTCCTTTGAAATTGGGAAATACCGAAAATCATATGTGCATTTCCGTAACTTAAGCGATATCGTTAACCGACTGAATGAATTAGAGAAAATTGTTAAAGAATCATAATATTGGGTAAGCACTGTATCCTATCCCAAAAAATATTACTTTTGCTTTGATTTAAACCAATACATTCGACATCCATATGCCGGAAAAACAACGAACTCTAAAAACAACTGTAACCGTCTCGGGAACTGGTTTGCATACAGGACTAACAGCAAATCTTACATTTCATCCAGCCCCCGAAAATTTCGGTATTAAATTTCAACGTATTGATTTAAAAGGATCACCTATCATTCATGCGAGTATTGAAAATGTTGTAGATACTGCCAGAGGGACAACTTTAGAAGAAAATGGGGCTCGAATTTATACGACTGAGCATGTCTTAGCAGCTTTAACAGGTTTGAGCATAGACAATGTTTTAATCGAAATGGATAAGGACGAAAGCCCGATTATGGATGGAAGTTCCAACTTTTTTGTAAAAGCCTTGCTTGAAGCTGGTATCGAAGAACAAAATGCAGAACGCGAATATATTGTTATTGATTCGGAAGTTATTTATACAGATCTTAAAAACAAAATTGCAATAAGAGCCATTCCAGACGATCATTACAATATTGATGTAACCATCAATTATGAAACCAAAGTCTTAGGCGAACAAAAAGCAAAACTTAATCATATTTCAGAATTCAAAGATGAAATTTCAAAATGTCGAACGTTTGTTTTTCTTCATGAACTTGAATTTCTGTTAAGTAATAATTTAATAAAGGGTGGTAACCTTGACAATGCCATAGTATTTGTAAACAGGCTTGTGTCTCAAGAAGAACTAGATCGATTATCAGAATTGTTTCAAAAACCCAAAGTTTTGGTAAAAAAAGAAGGAATTTTAAACAACTTAGAACTTCATTTTGAGAATGAACCAGCCCGACACAAATTACTAGATATCATTGGGGATCTATCTTTGTTGGGTAAACCAATCAAAGGGAAAATAATAGCATCTCGTCCAGGTCACTACTCAAATGTAGAATTTGCAAAATTAATCAAAAAACAAATAAAATTTTAGACTTATGAATACCAAGCCTCCATTTGACCTTCTTAAAAAACCGGTGTTGGATGTAACTCAAATTCAAGAATTACTACCCCATCGTCCTCCGTTTTTATTTATTGATAAAATCATGGAACTGAGCGAAGACACAGTTGTCGGTGTAAAGAATGTGACTATGAACGAAACTTTTTTCGTTGGTCATTTTCCGGGCGAACCTGTATTTCCTGGTGTAATTCAAATCGAAGCGATGGCACAAACGGGTGGTATTTTAGCAATGAGCTCCGTTGATAATCCAAAGGATTATATTACTTTATTTGCCAAAATCGATGATGTAAAATTTAGAAATAAGGTTGTTCCAGGCGACACCATTGTCTTTTCATTGGAACTAATTTCACCTATTCGCAGAGGCATTTGCCATATGCAAGGGGTAGCCTATGTTGGAAATAACATTGTTATTGAAGCCAAAATGATGGCGATCTTGACAAAAAAGGAAAAATAGAAATCTAAACGAAGAAAAATGAATCAACCATTAGCATATGTCCATCCACAAGCAAAGATTGCAAGTAATGTTGTCATTGAACCTTTTGTAAACATTGAGAAAAATGTTGAAATTGATGAAGGTACCTGGATAGGTTCTAACGTCACAATTATGGAAGGTGCTCGTATTGGTAAGAATTGCCGCGTATTTCCGGGAGCTGTTATTTCAGCTATTCCTCAGGATTTAAAATATAGAGGCGAAGAAACATTTGTAAGAATTGGAGACAATACCATTATTCGTGAATTTGTGACCATCAACCGTGGAACAAAAGCAAATAACGAAACAGTAGTTGGAAACAATTGTCTATTGATGGCCTATGTTCATGTTGCACATGATTGTATCATTGGGAATAATGTTATTCTAGCGAATGCCGCTACACTTGCAGGTCATATTACTATTGATGATTGGGCTGTAATCGGTGGGATGTCAGCTGTTCACCAATTCGTACAAATTGGAGCACATGCCATGGTTGGCGGTGGTGGATTAGTACGTAAAGATGTGCCTCCATTTACAAAAGCTGCTCGCGAACCTCTTTCGTATGTTGGCGTTAATTCAATTGGTTTACGCCGTCGTGGGTTCACCAACGACCAGATCAATGCGATTCAGGATATATACAGAACCATTTATATAAGAGGGAAAAATGTGTCTCAGGCTGTTGCTATTATTGAAGCAGATTGTCCTGCAACTCCCGAAAGAGATGAAATCCTTTATTTTATATCACGCTCAACAAGAGGCATTATGCGTGGTTATACCAGAAATAGTCAACGAATCGACACTTAAACATTTTATAATAATTATATGGCATCAACATCAGATTTTAAAAACGGACTTTGTATAGAATTTAACGGAGACCTGTATTCAATAGTTGAATTTCAACATGTAAAACCAGGTAAAGGACCCGCATTTGTCCGTACAAAACTAAGAAACTTAAAAACCGGGAAAGTAATTCCTAATACATTTACGGCTGGCGTAAAAATAAATGCTCAACGAGTAGAGAGAAGAACCTATCAATATTTATATAATGAAGGCGACACCTATCATTTTATGAATTCAGAAACCTATGAGCAGACATTTGTTGATAAGGAGTTAATTCCAGCACCAGATCTTTTAAAAGAAGGACAAACCGTTGAAATCCTTACCCATGCCGAAACAGAGACATTTCTCACTTGCGATATGCCTGCTTATGTAGAACTTGAAATAACTTATACGGAGCCTGGCGAAAAAGGAAATACAGCGACCAATACCTTTAAAGATGCCACTGTTGAAACCGGAGGTATTGTAAAAGTTCCTTTATTTATTAATACTGGCGATCGTATTAAGGTTGATACACGTACACACCAATACTCTGAAAGAGTAAAATAAGCATATGAAATTCGACAGAGCATACACACTTGAGGAAATCTCAGAATTGATCAAAGCCAAATACATTGGTGATGCATCATTTGAGGTTAGAGGAATTAATGAAATACATATGGTTGAAGCAGGTGATTTGACATTTGTTGATCACCCCAAATATTATGATAAAGCTTTAAACTCAAAAGCCACAACAATAATAATCAACAAAGAAGTTGAATGTCCGGAAGGAAAGACACTATTAATTTCAGAAGACCCTTTCAAGGATTACGTTTCCTTAGCTAAAAAATTCAGACCCTTTGTTCCTTCGAGCAATAGCATTAGCGAAACTGCTCTCATTGGAGAGGGGACCATAATTCAACCCGGTGCTTTTGTAGGCAATAATGTTAGCATTGGAAAAGATTGTATAATCCACGCCAATGTGTGTATCTACGATCATACAGTTATTGGTGACAATGTAATCATACACTCCAATGCCGTTTTAGGTGCGGATGCTTATTATTTCCAAAGACGACCAGAGGGTTACAATAAAATGGAATCCTGTGGGCGTGTAGTTATTGGAAACAATGTAGAAATTGGTGCATTATGCGCTATTGACAAAGGTGTTTCAGGAGATACTATTATATCTGATGGGACCAAAATGGACAATCATTCGCAAGTAGGTCATGATACCTATATTGGGAAAAATTGCTTGATTGGTGCCCATGCAGCTATTGCCGGTGTAACACGCATTGAAGATGATGTAATCCTTTGGGGTGTGGTTGCTGTAAACAAAGACTTGGTCATTGGTAAAGGGGCTGTTGTTTTAGCAACATCAGCTATTGGCAAATCATTAGAAGGTGGAAAAACCTATTTTGGAGCACCAGCTATTGAAGCACGTAAAAAATGGCGAGAATTGGCAGCTATACGAAAATTGCCTGAAATCATTGAAAATCTATAATTGACAATATTAAATCCGGGTTTTAGAATCCGGATTTTTTTTGTGATATAAATCAAGAGCTACAATAATAGCCATAAAACCAAAAACCGGGATGGCTAATTTATCCGTTTCCAAAAAATTATTCAACAAACCATGGGTGAAATAGCTCACTAAACCCAATATGGAAACCAGACTTAACATTTTCAAATCCCGATTCTGACATTGCTTATAAAAATGAAGCCCTGTTTTAAAAACATAGATTAATAACAAGACCATAAACATCAATCCCAAAATACCCATCTCGCTTAAGGGACCCAAAAACTCGCTATGGACGCTACCCATATCACCGGCATTAGTACTAATTTGTGTTTTTTCTTTTGACTTCTGATAAGGGGCATAAACAAATTGGTAAGTCCCAGGACCCCACCCAAGCAGGGGTCGTTCTTTGAATAAACGAATAGCTGACTTCCAGCGATTGATCCGCTCAAGATTAGAAGCATCCGAAGAAATATTTGACATCGATTTCAAATGCTCAGTCATATTCTCAGAAGATTCTTGTTTATTTCGTTCCAACATGAAAAGCAATTCATTTTGGAATGATAGCAACGTTAACACAAGAATAATTGAAAGCATCAACACCCACTTAAATTTTACTCTCAGCTTCACCAATAAAAAAACGCCAATGGCAGCACCAACACTTAGCCAAGCAGCACGGCTAAAAGAAAGCACTATAGCAATTAAGAGAATTCCCAGAATTGTAAGCGCAGCAATGCGAACTTTTGTATCCACAACTTTTTTGAACCCAATGCCAACAAAGACAGGAATAAAAAGAGCAAGCGCGGTTCCGTAGGCTGTGTGATCATTATAAAACGGAGTCATGACCCAATGTGAAGGCTCCTCTCCTAGTCCCCAAATAATATGTCTATATATAGTATATGCTATCACCCCAATTAAAGGAATGGCATACACCCAAAAAAAATTGCGAATTCGACTTGGGTTTTTAAAAAGAGGGATCAACATAAAATAAAATGGAATAACAAACCATAATCGTACAAATAAATACTTAAAGGATATCAAAGGATATTCGGAACTAATAGAAGTGAGGAACATCCATAGTATAGATGCAATAATAACAAGACTCACAGGATGTTTAATAATAGCCTTATCATAGGAATAATTTGAAAATAATCGCAAAAAAAACAATAATACCAATCCAACCAAAAGCGGTTCTGTTGGAATTGACAATCCAAACCCAAGCTGAAGATCACTTAAGTTCAGGGCAAGAGGCGTAGAAAACAGTATGATAAAAAGGATCTTATCATAAGAAAAAAAATAAAAATAAATGATAAGCAAAAACAAGGGAAGAGTTAAAGCCCAGTAAAAATCAAAAAAAGCAATCAAGAAAATATTCAATAGCGCATAAACAAGGCTAATCGAAATTACAGACAGCGTTTTATATTTCTGGAAAAAAGTTAGCAAAACAATTAATTTTCTTTAACTGTCAGGTCTATCTTCGAAAGTTGCTCAATAAAAAGCAGTATAAAAAAGCACAATAAGGAGGCCGACAAACAACTAAACATAACAATCAACCAACGGATGGGATAGGATTTTTTTTCTGCTTTAACAGCTTCATTCACGACAAATTTTTGAGGCAGAAATTCTTGTGCGTCAATTTTTGCTTCATTGAGTTTCGACTTTAAACTACTCCTTTGTCTGATATCGTATTGCAGT
>JBFFMB010000086.1:0-6571 GCA_041554455.1 Bacteroidales bacterium | reverse complement strand
CATATCCTGTTTCCACATCATTGCTGTGGCTGTGAGTAGGAAGCATAACAATATCAATTGGACCGAAAGGTTTCAGGAAATCAATCTCTTTGCGAAATTTTTCAATATGTTCAGGATCATCATCACTAATATGAAGTCCCGCATGGAATATTTTCAATCCATCAACTTCAACAAGATAGCCCAAGCCATGGGCCAATGCTTTAATTGGATGTACTTTAAGACCGTCCACTGAAAAACTCTCATTGGGCAAAGCTAAATGATAATCAGGAATTTCAGATGCTGCAATCTTGCTGAAATCGGGTTTTATGCCGGCAATCATATTTACATTCGAAGTCAATTTCGCTAATTCAGTAAACCTTTTTCCATCCATTCTCCGATTGTATCTATGGCGGAGAAATATAGTGATTTTTTGATCTTTCAATTCATTGGGATTTAAGAATCCATTTGCTAAACCTGATTCTGAAGATTCACTAATTCCTCCGCCTAAGGTAAATACAAGCAAATTATTTTTTGTTTTTACGGCATATTTATAATTCAAATCCCATATATATGCTTCACCTTCATTCATTGATTCAGAAAGTTGTTTAGCTTTGCCATAATTGGTTTCAGCTATAGTATTATTTGCCCCAGAAGCAATTAAAAGTTCAGCCACTCCACGATACCCATGTTTTGCAGCATAATATAAAGCCGTTCTGTTAAAATTGTTTTCGGCATTTAAATCGATACCATGCTCAATTAAAATTTTTGCTTGTTTAGTATTCCCCTTTAACGCTACTAAATGCAGTTCTGAATTCCCCTGAGAATCTTTGATATTTAGCTTTGCCCCCTTCTCAATAATAAATTTAACCATCTCATTGTTTTGATTATAATTTATTGCAGTGTGTAATACAGTTCCACTTATTGTTGAAGAATAAATTGGTCCATTGTATTTGTTTGAAATATTAATATCTGCACCATTCTCCAATAAAAATTTCGCAATTTCCGGTTTATCGTACTTTACGGCCCAATGAAGGGCTGTAATGCCATTAAGTCCTTGTATATTAACATCAGCACCTTTTTCTATAAATAGTTTAATGAGTTCAAAATTCGGCCCTCGCCCAACGCTGGCTCTAAGTAATGCAGTTGCCTGATAATTATTTACTACATTCACATTAGCACCTGCTTCGATGAGAAATTTTGCTACTTCCACTTGTCTGCCCATTGTCTGAATGTTAAGGCATGCTCTGATGAGGGGCGTGCTGCCAGATATATCTTTTATTTCCAATAATCTTGGGTCTGATTTTATGAGTGTTCGAACCTTTTCCAGATTTCCATCGTCAACAGCTTTGAAAAGCTCTTCCTTCTTATTTTGTTTATCGATTAAATTTTGTAAAATATTTGCTTTTACCTGTTCAATAATTCCAGCGTTTACCCAAAACACATCCTGATGATATTCTGCTGTTGGTCGTGTGAAAAATAGGTATTTACCATCAGGCGAAAGCAATGGAAAGCGTTCTTGTTCTGCTGAATTGATCGTTTCACCCAGATTAACTGGATTTGTCCAGCTTCCGTTAGCAAGTCGGAGGCTGATGTATAAATCGCCACCATCATTCTCCGGATCATGTCGATTAGAGGAGAAAAGTAGATAGCTTTCATCAGGTGCGATGAATGGCGTCCAGTTGAGAAACCCCTCTCTGTTGATACTGAGTGGAAGTGGTTCGGGTTTGGTGTATTCACCATTGACAAATTCGGCTCGGTATATGCCAATACCGTTGAATGGGCCTTCTAAGTGGGACATGAAGTATATGTTACGATTGTTTGCAATCGATAAACCACGGGTGTATTTCAATGCTGGATATTGAGCTATGAGGTGGATGTAGTTTGCAAGCTTTTCAGAATTTCTCTCCTTTTCTGTATTCAGGTTATTTTTGCTTGGCTTCGGCAAATCTGAAAAATAAAAGCGTTCTCCATCCGATGTGAAAACCGGGAAATTTTTGGTTTCAGTTGGCTCTGACCAGCCATTGATGGTACGTTGCATGGTCATGATCATCTTCCCCGAAACTCCCTCAACCATAGGGAGTCGGACTAATTCCCAGAAAACTTCAGTTCCGTCTGGAGAAAATCTGGGGGCACTATGCTCGAGATGATTGCTTGAGACGATTCCACGAGCAAAAACTAAGGGTGTATCTCTAGGCAATGGCTGACCGAGGTATTCTCCTTTTAAAACAGGAAACTCTTTTGCACTTTGTGCCTGCACACCAATTAAGCAAAACCATAAAATCAGTATCGCACTTATTCTTAATTCATTATTTTTCATTATTATTTGTTTGAGGAATCTACGATGGTTCCTTCGTATACATCTGAATAATAAGTCCAGTCTGGATCGCTTGTTGTACCGCCTATCATGTAGATTTTATTTCCTACAGCGGTATAGCCTGCAAAACAATTGATTTGGGGTAAGGCTGTTGTGTTTTCCCAAGTATCACTTTCGATGTCGTAAATTAAAACGGATGATAATGATTTCCCTTTTTGATCTTGACCACCTAAAACGAAAATCTTATCATCTATTACTACTGCGCCGGGTTTAAAAAGCTTAATGGGCATCTCAGCTTTGGTGGTCCATTCATCCGTTTTTGGATTATAACATTCAACGGTAGCAATTGTTTCCCAGATACTTCTCTCAGAGCCAGCGCCTCCAATAACATAGATGAGATCATCTTTAGTTACTATTGCAGGGTTGTTTCTTAAAGTCGGGATAGGTGTCTTTTCCGACCAGGAATTGGTTTTCGGGTTATACATTTCATTCTTTTGCGAAATGTTTTTGAATGAGGTGATCCCTCCAATGACATAAACTTTATTATCTACCACCCCACAATCAATATGCTGCCTGGCAGTTGGCATTGAATCTAGTGTTTGCCAAGTATCTGTCTCAGGGGTATACTCATAATTTGTTTTTGTCCATCCTCCACCTATGGCGTATATTTTACCTGATGCTTCTGCGACAGCAAGATTTCCTTTTGCTTCTGGCATATTTGATAATTTATTCCAAGTATCAGTAGGGATATCATATTTATAAAAATCTGAGGTTATCGATCGAGGAGCATAACTGCTGGGTATATAATATATATTATTGTTCAATACGATAGGTTCTGCACCTGAAGTTGTATTAGGAAAAGATGCAAGCTTTTTCCATACAATGGTTTGCTTCGAAAACTCTTCTTTCTTTTCTGGTATTTCCCAAGAGGCTAATTCTTTGTCGAATAGTATGGCATCCGGGTAATTTTCTTTAACGATAGAAGCATCAAAACTTGGGGTCGTGAAATGATAATGTATAGGAATAATATATTTACCCCCGATACCTTTAGTCACGAACAGTTTTGAAGTAGAATCGTTAGTAAGGTAGAAATGCTGAATAAATGAAAGATCTATCTTTTTCTCAGGCAGCTGAAGCGACCGGAACTCTTCGAAAGTAAATTGATCAAAGTCAACATCTCCGGTGTGAAAAAATGAGATCCCATTTACTGAAACAATAAATCCGTTGTTAATAATTCTTGCATCTGGGCCGTGAGGAAGGTAAACAGCCTCTATACTAATACCTTTGATGTCCTGTTTGTCGGATTTTTCTTTTGAAGGATTGAAACCGAATCTTCGATCATGAAATAGGTCAAGTGTATCGCGTGTGTTAAGCGCATCAACGGTTTGTTTTGTTGATACAAAAACAGCTTTGGGATTATTCTTCATGTGTTCTCTTAGCATGGCCGGATCGATATGATCGCCATGGGCGTGTGTAACAATAATCAAGTCCACATCATTAAACGGGGCTTGAGCGAGTGTTAGCTTTTCCTGAATTTGTTCGGGTAATATGTAATCACCTGCAAAACCTTTAAATAAAGCATCGACTAGGATTTTCTTATCACCTATTTTAATCAAGAAACCTGCATTGCCAACATAGGTAACTTCAGCAGTATTCTGCTGGGCGTATGTGGAACCCGAAATATAGCTCAGCAATAGAACTATTATAATTGCTTTTATTTTCATATTATTAATTTTAGAATTAGTTCTTAATTATCTCTCCTTCATAAACTTCGGAATAGTTAGCCCAGCTTGGATGACCACCATTAGTACCACCAATTACATAAATTTTATTGTCAATAGAAGTACAACCAAAGAATACATTTTTAACAGGCAAATTTGAAATTTTAACCCATTGATCAGTTTCTGGTTTGTAAATAAAGATTTTGTCGGAGCACTGATCCTTACCACCTATTCTAGTTGCTCCGCCTAAAGCAATTATTTGTTTGTTAATGACCACTGCTGCTGGTTTGAATAAAATTTGAGGTAAATCATTTTTTCTTGTCCATTTATCCGATTTGATGTTATAGGTTTCAACTGTCAAGAGGTCTCCCCAAATATCATTTTTTGTGCCTGAACCACCGATCACATAAATCAGTGAATCAACAGTTACAACTGCTGCATTTTGTCTTAAACCAGGAATGGCTGCTTTTTCTGTCCAAGTATTGCTTGAGACATCATAAACTTCATGCTTTGTCGTAATATTTTCCCAAGAGGTGAGCCCTCCTGTAATATAAATTTTATCTTCATAAATTCCACAGTCAATATGTTGCCTTGCTGTTGGCATGGGTTTTAATAATTTCCAGGTATTTGTTTTTGGGTTGTACTCACGGTTTGTATCTTGAAATTGATCACCACCAATTGCATATATTTTGCCATTTACAGCTGCCAAAGCCAAGTTAGTTGTTGGGTTTGGGATATTGGCTAATTTTTTCCAGGTATTGATTTTTGGATCATACTCATAAAAATACGGGCAAGTCCTAGAAGTCCTCCCGGCCACAAAGTAAATTTTATTATTTAAAGTTACAGCTTCACCACTTCCGTATGCTTCAGGTAAAGAGGCTACTTTTTTCCATGTAATTGTTTGTGCAAAAGATGATATGATGAAAGCACATAGGGCTATCATTAAAATTGTTTTCTTCATAGGAAAATAATTAGGTTAATTTTCAATACAAAAAAAGTGCCTTTTAATTAAATGGCAATAGCTATAATGATGAATGGTCATTTTAAATGATAAGCTGTAAAAATGTGTAAGACTAAGGATTTTTAAATTCCCAATTCCATCCTAATTAGCTTGTTCGTCAATTGGGTGCATAGACTCTTGGTAACTCCAAAATCCCGAGAATTGGTGGATACGATAAAAGCCCTATCCAGATTTGGTGTAATTAAAACATTGGTATACCAAATTCCGTTACTTCCAGCGTGTGTGATTATTTTTCCTTTGGCCCAGTCTTGTTCAGCAACGCCCCAGCCACCTGCGTAGAAATGGTTGCCAACAGGTTCAATTAATTTATTCAAATATGCTTTATCTAGAATCGGATTTTCTTCGGTTAATTGAAGGGAAAGAAATTTGGCCCAATCTTCAATGCTGCAGTGAACCATGCCGGCAGGACCCAATGCTTCCGGATTATCGGATTGATCAGATTTCCATTTATACCAATACCATACCTTTTCATGCCCCCACGGCTGATCTGTTTGATCGGGTGTATTGGGGGCTCCAAAGCCTACTGAACTCATGCCCAATGGATTAAATAAACGTTCTCTCATTAAAGTCTCCCAGCTTAAACCCGTTATTTGTTCTGCCATGCAGGCGGCAATCATATAACCGAAATTTGAATAGTGGAATTCATCAAGTTTGTAGGAAGCTGATTTCTGAAGATTGTCTATTAAAATGGCCAAACGTCTTTCTTTAATTTCTTTCGAACTAAAGTCATCCCAATCGGAAACATTCTTCTGAATTCCTGCTCGATGAGTAAGTAAATGCCAGAGTGTGATCTGATGATAATCTGAATGGATTTTCTGTTTAAGCTCAGGTATGGCATCTATCAATTTCATATCCCAACTTAGTTTTTCTTCTGCTACCAAGGTGGCCAGCATGGTGCTCGTCATGGCTTTGGTACAAGAACCCAAATGTACATGATCATTTGTAGTAAATGCAATTCCAGAACCAGATTTACGCTCTCCTGCAGAAGCTATGGCAATGACGCCTTCGCTTGAGATTATGGCGGCAATCATTCCGGGTGCTTTTCCATCCTCAACTATTTCTGAAAGGGCTTGATGAATGAAATCAGATTTAGTTGAATCCAGTTTTATTTGTGAATAAGTAGCTTGAGTGAATGTCAACATCACGAGCAGTGAGATCATGATTTTACCTAAGCCAAAAAAACAGTTCTTTTGTTTAAATTGATAATTCATTTATTTCTTTTAAAATTTTGAGTTTGCTAAGATTCATAAAACCATTGCACTAATCTAGTTTGTATGATGCCATTTCGGTTAAATTTCTTACATATACTATTCCATTTGCAAAAGAAGGTGCTGTCCATGATTTTCCAGCTATAGCTTGAATGGAGCTGTTTTCAGTGTAAGCTTCAGGATTTGTATCAAGAACCTTAAGTACACCTTTATCAGTCAGTGCTACTATTTTATTGCCTACTATAATTAAGCTCCCTAATCCAAATCCCTTTTGTGACCATTTTGATTCACCATCAGTTTCAGAAATGCATGTTAATGCTCCGCCACT
>JBFFMB010000085.1:0-6573 GCA_041554455.1 Bacteroidales bacterium | reverse complement strand
TCATCCCTATTTCTAGTATAAAATTCTTCATGGTTTAAATCAAAATTTGTAGAATTTGCTATTGGAATTATATTTGACTTAACAGTATTATTAATAGTATACCTAGGAATATTTCCTAAATGATATGTAATTTCCTCTAAATTATCAACCCGTTTATTCACCCCCATAATCAGACCCGACTCATCCAATGAAAGAAGAAATTGTTGTGGCTCTTTCGAACGCTTGTCTATCTGAATAAAATATAATTGTGCAGGATCTGGTTGAGCAAACGTACTTAAACGGAAATCCTTAATAGTATATTTATTTGAATTTGATTGTTGTACACCAGAAACACCTAAATATTTTTCAGCAAAAGGAGCCAATGGCCCAGCTACTTTCTCTACTCGTTCAACAATAAGTTCAATCTTTAAAAAAGTTTGAGGCAAAGAATAAAAATAGCCCTCTTTATCCGTTGCAACCGATCTGGTATTTACATGACTTATTCTTGATTGTGATTGAACAAGAATTGCAGAAAGTATTAATAATACGGCAAAGAAAGATCTGATATTTTTCATTTTATTCAAGATTATGGTAAATATATTTTCAAATATACAAACTACAAATTATTTCATAAACAATAACTCACGGTATTTAGGTAAAGGCCATAATTCATCATCCACCAACAACTCTAATTTATCAACATGTGAGCGAATTACTTCAAAGTAAGGAATAACCATTTCACTATAAGCATTGGCCTGCTTTTCTTCATTATCTAGACGATTCGCAATTTTTCTTTCGTTGAGCATCAAGTTAACATTGATTTTAATTTCAGCTACATGCTCTGAAATCTCTTTGATTGTTTGAACTTGATTCTTGGAAAGTCTCATATAGGTTTTTTCATCCAAAACTTCCTTTAAGCCAATGGCATTTTCAATCAAGGTATTTTGATAACGAATAGCTGTTGGAATGATATGGTTTGTTGCTAAGTCACCTATTACACGCGATTCAATCTGAATTTTTTTAGTGTAATTTTCAAGATTAATGTTATAGCGAGCAATCATCTCTTTTTCAAAAAGAATACCGTTCTCAGCAAACAAAGCTTTTGAAGAATCTGACACTAATGATTTTAAGGCTTTTGGCACAGCGGATACATTAGACAAACCTCGCTTTTTAGCTTCTTTAAGCCATTCATCACTATAATTATTGCCCTCAAAACGAATCCGTTTTGAATCAATGATGTATTGGCGAACAACCGTGAAAATAGCCTTTTCCTTTTTAATATTTTTGGCGATGAGCGCATCCACTTCTTTTTTAAATATCTTCAACTGATTTGCAACCATCACATTCAACGTAATCATTGGCTTAGCACAAGTAGCTGATGAACCAACTGCTCTGAATTCAAATTTGTTACCCGTAAAAGCAAATGGAGATGTACGGTTTCTATCAGTATTATCTAACAGAATTTCTGGAATTTTAGGAACCAATATATTGTTGTCTAAATCAGTATTTTTCGCCATACTGCCCGTTTTTTCAATTTCATCAAGGGTGTTAGATAACTTCGTTCCGATAAAAACAGAGATAATCGCAGGAGGTGCTTCGTGAGCTCCCAGTCGATGCTCATTACCTGCGGAAACAATACTCGCTCTTAATAAATCTGCATGATCGTTAACCGCTTTTAAAATATTCACCATGAAAGCAATAAATCTCAAATTTGACTTCGCATCTTTCCCAGGTGATAAAAGGTTTTGTCCTTTATCTGTAGCAATCGACCAATTATTATGCTTTCCTGAACCATTTACTCTTTTAAATGGTTTTTCATGCAGAAGCAGTTCTAAATTGTGATGAATCGCTAATTTTTTCATCAAGTGCATTAACAACTGATTATGGTCAACAGCCAAATTTACTTCTTCAAATACAGGAGCACATTCAAACTGATTTGGAGCCACCTCATTATGTCTGGTTTTAATTGGAATTCCCAATTTATAGGCTTCAATTTCTAAGTGCTTCATGTACTCCAACACTCTTTCAGGAATAGTTCCAAAATAGTGATCAGAAAGTTGTTGATCCTTTGCAGAAGCATGACCAAAAACTGTTCTGCCCGTTAAAGCTAAGTCAGGACGAGCAGCATATAAAGCTGAATCTACAAGAAAAAATTCTTGTTCAACTCCAAGGGTTACTGTCGTTTTCTTTACTGATTTATCAAATAGCTGACAGAATTCAACAGCTGCTTTATCCAACACATTCAATGTTTTGAGCATGGGAGCTTTAAAATCCAATGATTCCCCTGTATAACTCACGAAGACAGTGGGTATACATAAAGTATCTCCAATAATAAAAGCAGGAGATGATGGATCCCAAGCAGTATAACCACGAGCTTCAAAAGTATTACGAATACCTCCACTCGGAAAACTAGATGCATCAGGTTCTTGCTGAATCAATTCGCTTCCGTTAAATCGTTCAATTGCTCTACCTTCTTCAATAGGATGAATAAACGAATCATGTTTTTCAGCAGTAGCACCTGTTAGAGGATGAAACCAATGTGTATAATGTGTAGCCCCTTTACTCAGCGCCCAAGCTTTCATAGAAGCTGCAATTTGATCAGCCATTCCTCGATTAATTTTTACATTACTATCAATAGCACTGATGATAGTATCATAAGCATCCACAGGAAGAAATTCACGCATAGCCTTTTTATTAAAAGTTAAGCTTCCAAAATATTCTGACACTTTTTCAATTGGAGGTTCTATACGATTGGGTTTTCTATTTAGAGTAAGTTCAACTGCCTTAAAACGAAGATTATCCATAATTTAATTATTGTTAAGAGGTTTATGAGAAATGATGTAGAGTCCAACAAATGTTAAAAATCCATTCAAAATTAATAATTCAAATCCAAATTTATAACCATTAAGCCATATTTCTGAATTATCGCTAATCAGATAACATAAAATGGGTGAAATAAGAGCTATCATTGGGACATATTTATCAGCTAGTTTTCTAGTTGTAAATAATCCGAATGCAAAAAGCCCGAGTAATGGTCCGTAGGTATATCCGGCAATAGTAAATAATTTTGAGATTACTGCCTGATCATTTATTGCTCGAAAGCCAATAATAACAAACACAAGTAATAAAGCCATTGAAAGATGGACTATTTTCCGGGTTTTAATTTTTTTCAGTTCGGGTATTGATTTTTTTTCAATAGCTAAGATATCAATACTAAAGGATGTGGTTAAAGATGTAAGCGCACTATCAGCACTCGAATATGCCGCCGAAATCAAACCAATAATAAAAACAATACCTGCGAAAGGCCCCAAATAATTCAAGGCTATCGTTGGAAACATTTCATCACTGAGATCAGGAATTTGAATATTTTTCTGCTTTGCATAAATATAAATAATCGCTCCAAGGCATAAAAACAGCAAATTAACTACGACCAAAATCCAACTAAGAGTAATCATATTCTTTTTGGCATCATTTACATTTCTACAGCTCAAATTCTTTTGCATCATATCCTGATCCAAGCCCGTCATCACAATCGCAATAAATGCACCACTAAAAAATTGTTTTAAAAAGAATTTCCGACTGTGCCAATCTGTAAAAACAATCTGAGAATATTCTGAATCCTTTATTTGAGTGAGCATCATACCAAGGTCGATATCTAAATTTTTTATAATCAGATATACACTGATTAACACTGCCAATAACATAAAGGTTGTTTGCAAAGTATCGGTCCATACAATGGTTTTTATGCCACCTTTGAAAGTATAGAGGATAATAAGCAGCATAAAAATAACAACAGTAATATAAAATGGGATTCCAAAACTATCAAATACAAATACCTGCAAGACATTGATGACTAAAAACATTCTGAACGATGCCCCAATAATTCGAGATAATAAGAAATAAAAAGCGCCTGTTTTATACGAATAATGTCCAAAACGCTGATCGAGATAAGTGTATATAGAAGTCAGTTTTAAACGATAATATAAAGGAAGTAAAACATGAGCAATGACATAATACCCTAAAACATAGCCCAACACCACCATCATATAGGAAAATTGAGTGTCGTTAACCCATCCTGGGATTGAGATAAAAGTCACCCCACTTAGCGAAGCTCCTATCATTCCATAAGCAACTACAAACCAAGGTGATTTTCGCTCACCTAAAAAGAAGGCATCATTTCCAGATTTACGAGAAGTAAACCAAGAAATTACAAACAACAATAAAGTGTAAGCCAGAAAACTATATAAGATTAGTTGTGGTGACAATATTATAAATAGTTATTATTAATTTTTAATTGATCCGCAAATTGCTTTAGCGACTCAAAATTAGTATCCACTAAGCTCAAATCATAATCGGTATGTTTATCGGTAATAAATACCGTTTTCATTCCAGCATTTTTACCAAATTCCATATCCGAAATTGAATCCCCAATCATGATCGATGTATTAAAATCAATTTCAGGATATTTTTCTTTCGCTTTTAAAGCCATCCCTATTTCAGGCTTTCGATTTTTACTTCCACTGCCTGCTAAATCTGAGCAATAATAAATTTCATCAATCTTCCCTCCTGCTTCTTTAACCTTCTTTAAAAGATGTTTGTGAACGATCTGCAAATCATTCTCATTCATCAGGCCCTTTCCGATTCCTTGTTGATTTGTTACAACAAACACGCGAGAGAATAATTCTGAGAAAGTTTTTAAAGCACTTAAAACTCCAGGCAAAAAATCAAATTCATTAGTCGACTTTACATAATCATCAACGAGGCGTTTATTAATCACACCATCCCGATCTATGAATAAGGTCCAACTTTTATTAATATGGTAAAGATTTAAACTCATCTTGTGCTTTATTATAATCGTCGGGTATTCCGATATCAATAAAATATGAGTGACAACGGAAACCAAATAATTGCTCAGTTTTATACTGTTTTTCAAAAAAATCTTTCTCTATCGAAAATTTATCCGGCAAATCAAGATTCAAAAAATAATCTTTTTTGATCGCATACAATCCCCCATTGATAAAATTCTCCTCATTATTCAAATCCTTCTCTAAAAAATTTACGATCATTGCATTTTTATCTAACTCAACACTCCCATAGCGATCAGGATCCCAGGAATAGCGAAGGGCTATACAAAACTTCGATTGCCGAATTCGCATACAATCAGTCAAACGCTTTAAATTAACATCAAAAAGGGTATCTCCATTCAATACAAAAGCAGCCAAACCTTCAATTCTTGAAAATGCTAATTTTATAGCACCACCGGTGCCTAATGGTTCTTTCTCTATGATATAAGTAAGTTTTATGCCTTTATATTGATCTCCAAAATGATCTCGAATCACTTCAGCTTTATAACCGAGGGAAAGTACCGCATGATTAATTCCCCAACTATCCAAAAAGCTCAATTGATATTCCAAAAATGGCCGTCCATTGATCATAGCCATCGGCTTAGGTAAATCACCCGTTACTTCCTTTAATCGTGTTCCAAATCCACCCGCCAGAATTATCGCCTCTTTTATCATCTAGGAAAAATATTTGATTCAATTTGTTCACATAAGATATGTCCAATCAACGCATGCACTTCTTGAATACGAGGAGTATCTATAGAAGGTATATTTAATAAATAATTTGATAATTCGTTCAATTTACCACCTGTTTCACCCGTGAAAGCTATGGTTACCACACCCATTTCATTAGCCGTTTTGAACGCTTTCACCACATTCATAGAATTTCCAGAAGTAGATAAACCAATCAATACATCACCCTTTTTAGCTTTTGCTTTTATCATCCGTGAGAATATTTCATCATACGAATAATCATTAGCAACTGCAGTTAAAAAAGAAGTATCCACATGCAAAGCCTCTGCATTCAAAGGTGGTCGATCGTAATAATAACGACCTGTCAGTTCAGCAGCCAGATGTTGTGCATCAGCAGCACTTCCACCATTGCCACAAAATAAAATTTTCCCCTCATTTTTAAGGCTTTTAATGCAAACACTTGAAACCTCTTCAATCATTTGCATAAAATTCTCATCTTCTAAAACTCTTTTCTTTAAAGCAATAGAATCAAGAAAAGCTTCTTTAATTCTCATAAATCAAAAATTTGATGTGATAAGAACAAAGATAATGGAATATTTATACGATTATTAATAGAATAATGGAGAGATACTAACGCCTAATGTTAAAAAGTCCAGCTACTCAATCCTTGAGTAACAAATTCATAACGTTTTACTTTTCCACCATGTTTTTCGAGAGCTTTAACAACTTGGGCTCGTTTATTATTGGGGCAATAAAAAGTCATGAAACCACCCCCACCGGCACCTGAGACTTTGCCCCCTGATGCGCCATTTTTTTTGGCAATCTTATAAATTTTTTCGATTTCTGGGTTTGTAATCCCTTCAGCCAATAATTTTTTATTTTCCCATCCAAAGTCTAAAATTTCACCTACCCTATTAAGTTCTCCCTTTAAAAGCGCTTCTTTCATCTGAATAGATTGCTCTTTTATTTTATGGGTCGCTTCTATTGATTGCATTTCATTATTAATAATATTTAGGGCCTGATTTTCTATTATTTGAGAAGAATAACGACTAGTTTCTGT
>JBFFMB010000084.1:0-6590 GCA_041554455.1 Bacteroidales bacterium | reverse complement strand
TCATAAGTAAAACCAATGCAAAAGGGGCTAGCATGACGATCCAGCCCAACATATTAATACTTCCTGTTTCAGGATTAATCATGCTTCCAATCAAGCTCATATCTGAAGCAAAAAAGTAAGCTGTAACAGCAGTTACAGACAATGCTAAAAACATCCACGAAAACACATTTGTCATGAACGATTGTGCTACGGTTGCTTGCGAAAAGGTTTTGTTTTCTACCTGATAAGTGTTTTTTTGTTCCATCATTCTAATTCATAAATTTTTTAATGAAGCTTTGACCCAATGAGGTGGATAAATTCTGCACGCGTTTCTTCTTTTTTAAATGCACCCGTAAAATCAGATGTCGTTGTGACAGAATTTTGCTTCTGAACTCCTCGCATTGCCATACACAAATGTCGTGCCTCAATAACAACTGCCACACCCAATGGGTTTAGAGTAGAATCAATAGCTTCTTTTATCTGAGTAGTTAAGCGTTCTTGTACTTGTAATCTTCTAGCGTAAGCTTCTACAACACGGGCTATTTTACTTAAGCCTGTGATATAGCCATTGGGGATGTATGCCACATGGGCTTTTCCGATGAATGGAATCATGTGATGTTCACACATCGAATAAATTTCAATATCCTTAACAATGACCATTTCACGGTAATCTTCTTTAAATTTTGCAGATTTTAATATCTCAACAGGATCATGATCGTATCCCTGCGTAAGAAATTGTATTGCTTTGGCAACTCTTGTAGGGGTATCAAGTAAACCTTCCCTCTCAGGGTCTTCACCTATTAAACCTAATATTTCTTTATAATGATAACTTAATTGTTCAATTGTTTTGGAGTTGTATCGTTCGTTTTTTTCGTAACCTACCATAATTCCTATGTTTTAAGCATTCAATTTTAAAGGAGGACAAAATTAATCATTTGGACCCATATATTCCACAAAATTATTTTCTGATTCATATAGTTTGACGTTATGCAATTGCGCATTTAGTTGTTGAATATGCTCATCTAATTGCTCCCAAATAGCGATCGCTAAATTTTCAGTAGATGCTAATTTCTGATTCATAAAATCAACATCTATGTTGATGTTTTTATGATCGAGTTTATCAATGACATATTTATTGATAAGTTTACTTAATTCTTTGAGGTTCACCAAAAATCCGGTTTCTGGGTTCACTTCACCTTTTACAGTCACAAAAAGTTCGTAATTATGTCCATGCCAATTGGGATTTGAGCATTTCCCAAAGATCTCCATATTTTTTTCATCACTATAATGAGCGAGAAATAATCGGTGAGCGGCATTGAAACGTTCCCGACGTGTTATATAAATCATAGGCTAAAGCATTGATTAGTTAGTAAAAGTAATGCTTTTTTTATGAAGAAATTTTACTTTTTCAGAGAAGATGAAGGTTTTTTAGGAACATTAAAACGAGTTCCAATCCATAAACGGATTTGGTTTAAGTCATAATTAAAGTTTGATTGGCCAATTTCTAAACGGGTATTTTTAAACCCCCAAATACCCCCTAATCCCATATAGAATTTTTCACCGTTGTACCCAATAGCTGATCTTCCTGTCCACAAAACAGTGGGGTTTGAACCCTTTATTTTGTCTGCGTAGGTTTCGTATTTATACGATTGCCAGAACACTCCTGGAATAAAAGAAAAACTGGCATAAAAACTTTTGTTGAGAATATAGGTATACGAATAACCTACAGATACACCGAAGGTTAAGAATTTTCCAGACTGTAAAAGCTCATTCTCAGGAAGATTATAGGCATCAGTATAAAAGGTAGGTATCAAAGTGTAATTTGAACGCATATTCAAATAAACAAAAGAGGGCGAGATGATAAAAGAACCCGAACTTTTTAATTGGCGTTCGTTATGAATAAAAGCTCCTTTGAATGAATGTTTTTTATAATTATGGATATAATAAATGATGGCTCCAAACGAAAAAATATGCATATCAGGTCGTTTTAAGTAATCATCTCCTTGTTTCCAATCGGGAGATATTTCAGCCATATTTTTTAAAAAGAACCCACTTTGATCTTGTAAAGATAAATCTAAGGCCAATGCGTTCCCATAGGCATTTAAACGGATGTCAATAATTGAGCTGCTCCCTTTTTCAGCTCTATCACTACCAGCGAAAGGATTGTTAACCGCTAAACCGATACGCCACCATTTGTGAAATACGTCGAATCCAATTTTAAGATCATTATTAGGGGTATACAATAGCATATGTTCGCCACTTGGTGGGTGTACCCCAAAATTAACTTCCTCACTAACAAAATAAAAACGAGCCGTTACATCATCTCGGTAACTCACAAGATAATTTGAGTCTACTTCTGTAAGATGATTTATTAGGTTTCTAAATTGAGCCGTTCCTATAACAGGGATCAACATAAATAATAATGCAAAACGGAAGAATCTCATTTCGGATTAATTTTTATGAGTCTTCTGGAGCTTCAATACAGCAACTAATTCGAAAAGTGTATAAAGAAGATAGAATATAAAAAATGTTATGACAAAGGGTATAAGATCTTGCTTATTTGTTAAGCCATAAACGACAATAATGCCAACGTAAAACAACAGTTTGGCAAATATGGAAATCATATAAAAGTTGACAAATAAGCTCATTCGTTTAGCCATTGTTTTTATAACAAAGTAATGGGTCAATAATGAGACTGCGATAAAAAATAGGAATAAAAATGGCATCGCAGGACTTACAAAATTATCTGGCAGAATAAATGCAAATACAATTGCGAAAACTGCTATAAAAGCTGAAAATTGTAATAATTTTTTCAGATAGTGAATGTAGTCTGATTTCATCAGTTTGATTGTTGGTTTATATTAAATAAATCAGATCGAATAAACAAATGTAAATAAATGAAATTGATTTTTAATTACAATGACATAGCATTTCACGAATTATCTTTTTTTAACAGGTCTCGGATTACATAATAAATGGCTAGAAAAACAGATAGTATTGAGAAAATTGTAGTAAAAACGGGGAATCCTAATGAGACCCATTCATCGAGTTTGACACCTCCAAATACTCCTATGAGTATGATTGCAAGCATTTGCACAGCAATGCTTGAGTATTTGGCGTAACTCTTTAAATTGTTTTTGTTTTCGGGTTTAATTATTTTCATCCATTAAGGGCAGTCTAGGAGCTTCTTCTTTCCCTCCCATTTTGCATGTTCCTGAAAATTTTGCTCCAGGTTCGATTGCCAATTTGCCAGTTGTTACATCGCCTTCTAATTTCGATTCAGCCTTTAGGGTTAATAATTCCGAAACTTCCAATTTTGCTTTTACGGTGCCTTCAATATCGGCATTTTGGCAAATAATTTCACCTTCTACAACACCTGTTGAACCGATAACAACTTTGCCTTTTGTTTTGATAGTTCCTGTTAAAGTACCATCAATTCTAAAATCACCATTCGATTCAATATCTCCTTTGAGTTTTGTACCGCATCCTAAAATATTTCTGGAGGGAGCCAGAGTTTCTGCAATTTTTGCCATGTTTTTCGTTACTGTTATCATTTATAAAATCGTTCATAAAATTCAACGTAATTATCGATATTCTTATTTTTATAGAACATCATATAATTTTCGTTTGAGATCACAAACTGTTTGTATTCGTCTTCATTACCAAAGATTGAAAGCGCATATTGATCATCATCAACGGCTTTTAAATATTGCAAAGCTAGTGAAGCATTTTCAAACCTCGAAATAGTGAGAAGTTGATATTCATCATTTAACTCAAAACTCGAAATGGCAAATCGTTTAGCTCTTGAATATTTGCGATTAAAATCAGAAAGTCTGATCTTAAGTGCATCCAAATTTACACTTCCTGTTTTAACAATCAAAATATAATTGTGAAAAGTCTCAGCAGAATAACTATAAATTGATTTAAAATCGTCATTTTGACCAGATTCATTGCTATCTTCTTCAGGACTTAAACTCTTTAATACCTGTTTGGCCATTGGAATCACTTCGCTATATGGATAAGCAGAAATAATACGTTGTAAATTTTCAATTAAACGTTCAATACTGCCAATTCGACCTTTCGACAGTGTCTCTAAATAATCAAATTTAGGGATCAAGCTCGTATCGTTAAAATTGGCAAGTGCTTTTTCGCACATCTCTATTACAAGAAAATATTGATCATTCTTAAATGCATTGTAAACATCTGAATAATATTTAGAAGCCTCACCTTGTTGTTGATTTATTCGCGCAAAGTATTGTGGGTCAGCTACTATTTTTGCATAATTAGATGATGGGAAATCAACTAGTATTTTTGATTTATAATAATTTGCTTCAGCAATTTTATTCAGTTTTAGGCTTAATTTGTATAAATGATACGAGCTTTGTAAAAGGTATTGATTTTCAGGATAACGTTCAATCAAATTCGCAAAAGTATTAAATGCACTCAGCGAATCTTTAAGACTTTCCTTATAAAGCATTCCTGCAGCATAAAGGGCTTCAATTATTTTATCATCCGACAATTTAAGTTGCTCCGGATTGATGGGTAGATTTTGCAAATAATAATTTCTATTTCGTGGATTGTTTTGTGCAATTGATGTTTTTTGAGTGCTATCAATGGATTTATCTATTTCTGTTCCATCACTAGCAAAAGGATCATCCATCAGTATTTGTTTGCGACTCAATCTCCAATTATCTTCTAATTTCCGACGGCCCCATTTGCTAATAAACTGTGAAAAGCCATAACTAAGTGTAGAGGAGTTATAAAAATACCAAGACCCACTTCCTCCAGCATTGGCTGCGTAATTTGTTTCTGGCAATCGCATGCCAATATTATTGAGTAAGGCCTTTTCTTCCTCTTGCTTTTTTAATTCTGCGTTAGTGTACTCTTCAATTATTTTGTCGATAATAGCGAATCGTTCTTCTTCACTTAGTGCTGCTATTTTTCGTAATGAATCTTGTTCATAAACCACCTGTAAATTATCAACCAGGCTGATCATTACTGAAAGTTTTGGTTTTATATTTTCGATGTCCGGAAATATGGGAGGAATAAACTGTCTGCAACTATCATAATATAAACCTGCCTCATGAAAATTGTTTTTTTCAAAATACAAATCAGCTAATTGTAAGGATGATCTTGCTTTTTGATAATTATTTTTTTTACTAATGGCTACAGAAGTCCTAAAATGATTGATGGCTTTTGAATAATTTTTATCCCTTATCGCTAGTTCTGCTAAGGCAAAATAAATCTGATCACGGAAATCCTCATTTTCTGCTTCCGCCAATAATTTGTTTAATGACTGTTCGATCTTGCTTAAATCGCCACCACTTTCAGATGATAAGGCCAAATTTAATTTTGCTTGAAAAATCATCTGATTATCAGGATTTCGGCGGATAACTTCTTTAAGCAATTCAGATGTCTCGCTATAACGATTTTCTTGTTGATAGATCTGAGCCAGAATAAATTTTAAGCGCGTTATCAATTGTTTTTGAGTGCTTAATTCTAAGGCTTGTAAAATATAATCTGCCCCAACTTCATATTTTTTTTGCAACAAATATAGCTCGGCAAACATGAGTGGAACGTCTTGTTTAATGTGATAAGGAACAATTTCCGAATCCATTATCGACTGGAGTTCTAATAACTGATTTTCTGATTTCTCGTATTCTCCTTTGCGATTATATGTTTTTACGAGCCAGATAATGGCATCAAAGCGCAGATCGTTTTCTGGATATTCTTCTATGATGAAGTTAAATGTGCGTCGGGCGCTCACGTATTCTTGCTTATAAAAGTAAGCTTTCCCTATGAGGAGGTAACTATCGTCAATCCATTTAACATTTTCTTTTCCCTTAAAACGCATGCTATGTTTTTGGATCGCTTTTGAGGCCTTTTCCTGAGCTCTATCCAAATCTGCATTTATTGAAGCGATTTGCTGGCTGGTTCCATATTGAAAAATGGGCAGAATTTCGTTATAATTATCGGCACTGTTTTGTTTAACATAGCGAAGGGCATTCTTTATACTTTCATTACCATTCCAGTATACATTATAGTGAGAAGTGAGATTGTGATAAGCTCTTCGAGCAAAGGTATTTCGTTTTGGTGAACAGGAGTACAAGCCAGCAATGAGCATGGTAAAAATGCTGACAATTAAAATCCTATTTTTGAAACCTGTAGCCAAATTGGTATGTATTAGGAATAATAACTCTTAAAGGACAAAAATATTTTATTTTTCCATATAAAGGCTTGAAATAATACTTTAAATATTGTCTTTGATTTTAAAAATTATAATTACAACAATTTAGTATCTTTGAGCGCTGAAGTATTTTAAGCCTAGGAAACGAGCATGTTTTATATAAAACAAAGAAGTATAATTTTGCGCATGCGAGTTCCATCCGACCTATTTATAAAAATGTAATTACGGATGAAACCAACAAACAAAGAAAAAAATAAGGACAAATGGTATTATAAGTTAAGGGATAAATATCGTCTTGTGGTTATGAACGATATTACCTTTGAGGAACGTCTTTCATTTAGACTTACTCGATTAAATGTTATGATTTTGACGAGTGTAATTACAATTGTTCTTATCGGATTTACCATTCTTTTCATCTCTTTTA